>DASSEA010000224.1:0-6093 GCA_035696805.1 Casimicrobiaceae bacterium | reverse complement strand
CGTCGTGTACGCGACGACCGCCGTCGACAGCGCGAGCACCAGCCCCTGTGCAGCGAACAGGTCGATCAGTGAAACGATCCGGCGCTGCGCGAGCATCGCGAACGCAAGCAGCAGGAGGATGGCCGCGAAGAGATTGATCAGCTGCTGGCCGATCGGAAGCGACGTCATGATCAGCTTCCAAGCAGCAGGTTGACGAGCATCCCGAGCACCGCGAGCAGGAACGCCGTGCCGAGGAACTCCGGTGCGCGAAAGATGCGCATCTTCGCGGAGAGCGTTTCGATCACCGCGAGCGCTGCGCCGCCGATCGCGAGCTTCAGAACGAGCGCCGGCGCGGCGCCGAGCATCGCCACGAAATCTGCGCCTTCCGCGATGCCGAATGGAAAGAAAAGTGCGAGCCCGATGCACGAGTAGTTGAACAGCTTCAGCGCCGACGCCCATTCCAGCAGCGCGAGATGCCGCGCCGAGTACTCGAGCAGCATCGCCTCGTGGATCATCGTGAGCTCGAGATGCGTGGCCGGGTTGTCGATGGGCACGCGCGCGTTTTCCGCAAGCGACACCATCGTGAACGCGACGCCGGCGAACGCGAGGCTCGGATAGATCGCGAGTTCGCGATGGGCGAGCGTGTCGACGATCGTCGGCAATGCCGTCGAGCCCGAAATGAGCGACGCCGTGAACAGCACCATCAATAGCGCCGGTTCCGCGAGAAATCCGACGAACATTTCGCGGCGTGCGCCGAGCGAGCCGAACGACGTCCCGATGTCCATCGCCGCGAGCGCCATGAAGACGCGGGCGAGGGCGAACAGGCCCACCAATGCGATGGCATCCGCCGCGCGCGCGAACGGCAGCGCGGTGGCGAGGGACGGTACGATGGCCGCGGCGCAGCACATCGCGCCGAACACGATGTACGGCGTGAGCCGGAAGATCGGCGACGCGTTGTCGGCGATGACCGCGTCCTTGACGAACAGCTTGTGGATCGTCCGGTACGGCAGGAACAGCGACGGCGGACGCTTGTTCTGCAGCCAGGCGCGGCACTGGTTGACCCAGCCGACCAGCAGCGGCGCGAGCAGCAGCGCGATCGCCACCTGCAGAAGTTGTGACAATAATGCTGCGGCGCTCATCTTACGAACAACAGGAGCGCGAGCAGTGTGACGAAGCTGTACGTCAGGTAGACGCCGATGCGTCCTCGCTGGATGAGCCCGGCGAGGCGCGCGACCGCCTCCGTTCCGCGCGCGATCGGCAGGTACAGCCAATACCAGAGATGATCCGTCGCGCTGACGAAGTAGCGCGGCTTGTCATCGAAGGGCGACGGCAGATGGCGCTCCATCCGGAAGAACGGCTCGAACACCTGTCGGATCGGCTGCCCGAAACCTTCCGCCGTATCCTGCATCCGCGGCGTCTGCAAGGGGAATCCACAGTCCCACGCCGGCGCTCGGCGAGAACGTCCGTGCCAGAAACGGTGCACGAGCTGGATCGTCAACAGCACGACGGACACGATGACGACGAGGACGATCAACGGGCTGTAGCTCGAGCGCTCGGTCGCGATCGGTGCGAGCAGGAGCCAGTTGGATTCGCCCGCGCGGCTCACCGTCGTGTCGAGCAGCAGCGCGTTGACGTGATCGATGCCGGCGATGACGGTGGACGGGAATACACCGAGCAGCACGCAGCCAATGGCGAGCCAGAGGAGCGCGACCCGTTGGCGTCGCCCTGCGTCGTGCGCGTACGCGAGATGCGGTTCGCGCGGCCGGCCGAGGAAGATCACGCCGTAGAACTTGACCATCACGTACGCAGCGAGCGCGACGGCGAGCACGAGTGCAGCCGCTGCCACGGGGACGAGCATGTTGACGAACGATTGCGGAAGCGTCGGCGTGAACAGAAACGCCTGCAGCAACAACCATTCGGAAACGAAACCGTTGAGTGGCGGCAACCCGGCGATCGCCAGGGTCCCTACGAGCGCCAGCCACGCGACCCAGGGCATCCGATGGATCAGGCCGCCGAGCTTGCCAAGGCTGCGCTCCTTCGTCGCGTGCAACACGGAGCCGGTCGCGAGGAACAGGAGGCTCTTGAAGAACGCGTGATTGAGGCAGTGGTACAGAACCGCGGTCAACGCGATCGCCGCGAGCAGCGGCTTGCCGTACGCGTGGAACAGGATTGTAAGCGCAATGCCGGCGACGATGATGCCGATGTTCTCGATCGACGAATACGCGAGCAGGCGCTTCATGTCGGTTTGCGCGGCCGCGAAAATCACGCCGTACAGCGCCGTGAGCAGGCCGAGGGCGAGCGCGATGGCGCCCCACCACCACTGCTGCGCGTGCAGGAGATCGAAGGTCACGCGCAGCAAACCGTAGATCGCGGTCTTCAGCATGACGCCGCTCATCAGCGCGGAAACCGGCGAGGGTGCCGCTGGATGCGCCTCCGGCAGCCACACGTGAAGCGGGAGCAGGCCCGCCTTCGCGCCGAAGCCGAACAGCGCGAGAAAGAACGCGACGCTCGGCCAGAAGCTCGTCAGCGACACGGCGCGCATCGCCTCGAACGTGTAATCACCGCGTCCACCCTGCAGCACGCCGAAGCAGAGCAGGATGCCGATGGCGCCGACGTGCGCGATCAGCAGATAGAGGAAGCCTGCACGACGTATTTCCGGCAGCCGATGGTCGGTCGTGACGAGGAAGTACGACGCCAGCGCCATCGTTTCCCACGCGACCATGAACATGTACGCGTCGTCGGCGATCAGCACCAGCGCCATCGCCGCGAGGAACGTGTGGTACTGCAGGCAGATCAGTCCGGGCGCCGTGCCTTCCCCCGCGCGGAAGTAGCCGGACGAGAACAACGAGATCGCCGCACTTGCGCCGCCGAGGAGCAGCAGAAAGAATGCCGACAGCGCGTCGACGCGCAAATGAAATGGCAAGTCGGGCAGCCCGAGCGGCAGCACGCGCGCCTCCGGCGCGCTCCGCAGCGCGGCGAACGCGAAGATCGCAAGGAACACCGCGACCGCCGCGCCGATCGGGAACAGGACGCGGACGACGCGCAGGCTCCGCGGCTTCAGGATCCCCGCAACACCGATCGCGAGCCACGCCGCGATGGCGGCGGTGATCAACGCGAGCGGGGAGAAGGGCACCGGCGGAAACCGGAGTTCAGTTCACGCGCGAGGGACGGCGGTCGATCATCATTTGACGCGCATTCCCGGTTGCGCGCCGGCATCGGGCGCGAGAAGGTAAATGCCGGGGCCGTCGCCTGAAGCCGCGAGCACCATGCCTTCGGACGTCCCGAAGCGCATCTTGCGCGGCGCGAGATTCGCGACCATCGGCGTCAGGCGGCCCACGAGTGCGGCCGGTGGATACGCGGACTTGATCCCGGCGAAGACGGTGCGCGGCACAGCCTCGCCGATGTCGAGCGTCAGCTTGACGAGCTTGTCCGCACCTTCGACGGCTTCCGCACTGACGATGCGCGCAATGCGCAAATCGATCCTGCCGAAATCGTCGATCGTGATTTCCGAAGAGCGCTCCGTCGTGGTTGGTGCGGTCGGCGGCTCCATCAGCGGGGGCGCCGTGGACGCGGCACGCTGCGTGCGCGCATCGGTGCTCGGGCGTTTCGCCGGCTCGGGATTCGCGTCGAGCAATGCGTCCATCTGCTTCGGGTCGACGCGCGCCATCAGATGCTTGAATGCGCTGACGCGGGCAGGTGCCTGCCACGCGTCGTTCCACGCGTAGTCGCGCCGCAGGCCGAACAGTTCGCGCGCCACGCGCGACGCGGTCTGCGGCAACACGGGTGCAAGCATCACCGTCAGCATCTGGAAGCCCTCCAGCGCTTGCGTGCAGATGGTCTGCAGGCGGTCGCGCTGCGCGGGATCCTTCGCAAGATTCCATGGCTGCGCCGCGTCGAACGCTTCGTTGATCCGGTCGGCGATGCGCATCGCGTCGCGCAGCACCTTGCCGAATTCGCGCGCTTCGTAGTTGGCGCGCGCGGCGTCCGCTTCCTGTTTCGCGGTCTCGAAGCGGCTCGCGCGATCGGCCGGCGATTCCGACGGCGTTGCCAGTACGCCGTCGAAATGCCGCGTGACGAACGTCGCCGCGCGGCTCGCGATGTTGACATACTTGCCGATCAGGTCGCTGTTGACGCGCGCGACGAAGTCGTCGGGTCCGAAGTCGAGGTCCTCAACGCGCGCGTTCAGTTTCGCGGCAATGTAATAGCGCAGCCATTCCGGGTCCAGACCGAGGTCCATGTAGCGCTGCGGCGAGATGCCGGTGCCGCGCGACTTCGACATCTTTTCGCCGCCGGAGACGATGAGAAAGCCGTGCACGAACACGTTCGTGGGCGTCTTGCGTCCCGCGAAGTGCAGCATCGCCGGCCAGAACAGCGTGTGGAAATACACGATGTCCTTGCCGATGAAATGGAACTGCTCGACGCCGGGATCGGCGAGAAATTCGTCGAACGACCGCGACTCGCCGAGCGCGCGCGCTGCGCCTGAATCGAAATGGTGCTTCAAAGCCGCGAGATACCCGATCGGTGCGTCGAGCCAGACGTAGAAGTACTTTTTCGGCGCACCTGCCGGCTGGTCCGGAATTTCGATGCCGAAATACGGCGCATCGCGCGAAATGTCCCAGTCGGCGAGCAGCTTGCCGTCGTCGCCCAGCCATTCCTGGACCTTGTTGAAGACTTCCGGCTGCAACGTTTGCCCCGGCGCCGGACCCGCCGTCCACCGCTTCAGGTAATCGACGACTTCCGGTGCGGACAGGCGAAAGAACAGGTGCTCGGATTCACGCAACTCGGGCCGAGCGCCGGTCAGCGTCGAGTACGGCTCGATGAGGTCCGTCGGCGCGTACGTCGAACCGCACACTTCGCACACGTCGCCGTACTGGTCCTTGGCGCCGCATTTCGGGCACGTGCCCTTGATGTAGCGATCGGGCAGGAACATGCCCTTGATCGGGTCGTAGAACTGCGCGATCGTGCGCGTCGCGATCAGGCCGCGCCGAGAAAGGGCGCGGAAGATCGACTGCGCGAGTTCGACGTTCTCCGCCGAATGCGTCGTGTGCGTCGTGTCGAAGCTGATCAGGTAGCGCGCCCAGTCACGGCGATGCGATTCGGCGACGCCTGCAATCAGCGCCTCCGGCGAAACGCCGTCGCTTTCCGCCTTGAGCATGATCGGCGCGCCGTGCGTGTCGTCGGCGCACACGAAATGCACGGCATTGCCTTGCATCCGCTGGAAGCGCACCCAGATGTCACCCTGGATGTATTCCATGATGTGGCCGATGTGAAACGGTCCGTTCGCGTACGGCAGCGCCGTCGTCACGAAGAGCGTGCGGGCCGAAGCGGCGGGCATTCGACGGTGTTCCGGGGGATTGTGTGCGGCAGGCAAGCGCGAAATTCTAGCAAACGGCACGTTCCCTGCTCTGAGGCGTGTCCCGGCGATCGGCTAAAATATTCGATAGCGAGCATACGCAGCACATCCGAGGATCCCCATGGCTGTCACCGAACGCGACGTCGAGCAGTGCCTGCGCGGCGTCACCGATCCGAATACGGGTCGCGATTTCGTCGCGACCAAGTCCGTGAAGAAGATTCGCGTCGACGGCGACGACGTCAACGTCGATTTGCAGATCGGTTACCCGGCGAAGAGTCAGCACGAGTCGCTCAAGCGCCTCGTCCACGATGCGGTGTCATCGCTGCCAGGTGTCGCGCGCGTGCACGTGAGTCTGTCGCAGCGCACGACGTCGCACGCGGTGCAGCGCGGCGTCAAGCTGATTCCCGGCGTCAAGAACATCGTTGCCGTGGCCAGCGGGAAGGGGGGTGTCGGCAAATCCACAACGGCCGCCAACCTGGCGCTCGCACTGGCGGCCGAGGGCGCGACGGTCGGCGTGCTCGACGCCGACATTTACGGACCGTCGCAACCGATGATGCTCGGGCTCACCGGGCGCCCCGAGTCGAAGGACGGCAAGACGCTGGAGCCTCTCGAAGCCTACGGCGTGCAGGCGATGTCGATCGGCTTCCTGATCGACACCGACACGCCGATGGTCTGGCGCGGGCCGATGGTGACGCAAGCGCTCGAGCAACTTTTGAAGGACACCCAATGGCGCGATTTGGATTACCTGATCGTCGACATGC
>DASSEA010000223.1:0-2633 GCA_035696805.1 Casimicrobiaceae bacterium | reverse complement strand
CGGAAGCGACGGCGGGCGAGCGCTCACCGTTTTTTGCCGCGCTAGCGCCGCTTGGCGGCAGCCACAGCGGCCTCGCGCTCCAGCATGCGGTTCATCTGCCACTGCTGCGCGATCTGCAGCAGGTTGTTGACGAGCCAGTACAGCACGAGTCCCGATGGGAAGAACAGGAACATGATCGAGAACGCGACCGGCATGAACTGCATCACTTTCGCCTGCACCGGATCGGAGATCGGCGTCGGCGACAGCCTGACTTGCAGGTACGCGGTCACGGCGTAGATGACCGGGAGGATGAACCACGGATCGGGCGCAGAAAGGTCGTGAATCCAGCCGATCCACGGGGCGTGACGCAGTTCCACGGCCGACAGCAGCACCCAGTAGAGCGCGATGAACACGGGGATCTGCACGAGGATCGGCAGGCAGCCGCCGAGCGGATTGATCTTTTCCTGGCGGTAGAGCTCCATCATTTTTACCTGGAGCTGCTGCTTGTCGTTCGCGTACTGCTCCTGCAGCGCCTTCATCTTCGGCGCGACGATCTTCATCTTGCCCATCGAGCGCGCCGACGCCGCGTTCAGCGGGAAGAACGCACCCTTGATCATCACCGTCATCACGATGATCGCCCAGCCCCAGTTGCCGATCAGCGAATGCAGCCACTTGAGCAGCCAGAACAGCGGCGCCGCGATGATCGTGAAAATGCCGTAGTCGACTACGAGGTCGAGTCCCGGCGCAAGCTTGGCGAGCGCGTCCTGGTCCTGCGGTCCGACGTAGAGCCTCGACTGCACGACGCCGGTGCCCCCCGGTGGCACGGTGCCGTCGGCGTAGCGAACGCCTGCCGTGTAAAGGCCGTTGTCGAGTTTGGTCGTGTAGAACTGCCGCGACACCTTGTCGGCCGGCGGCAGCCACGCGGCGACGAAATAGTGCTCGATCATGCCGACCCAGCCGTTGTCCGCGACGCGCGTGAACGCGGGCTTGCGGCTCGGGTCCGCCGCTTCCTTGTCGATTTCGCCGAAGTCGACCTTCTTGA
The DNA here is from genome assembly GCA_035696805.1 of Casimicrobiaceae bacterium. Taxonomy (GTDB): domain Bacteria; phylum Pseudomonadota; class Gammaproteobacteria; order Burkholderiales; family Casimicrobiaceae; genus VBCG01. Next base: position 1,612 of record DASSEA010000223.1, on the reverse strand, counting down.
ACTTGTCCTGCTCGTTGTAGACGACCGGACCGACGAAGGACGCGGGCGCCATCGAACTCTGCACGCCGACGTGCTTGGTGTCGCGCATCAGCTGGAAATACGCTTCGGGCCGGATCGGCGCTGCGCTGGCATTCGTCACTTCGAACGCCACGTCGATCACGTAGCTGCCGCGATGAAACGTCAGCGTTTGCACGACCTTGTCGCCGTTGGCGGCCGTCGCCTGCAGCTTCACCTGGAGCTGGTCCGCGCCTGCCGCGAGGGAGCGCGGACCCGGCACCACTTCGTACCCGGTGCGGTGGTTCGGCATCCCGTCCCCGATCATTCCCGCCTGCGCCACGAACGTGCGCTCGGCGTTGCGCTGCAGCGCGAGATACGGCTTCGACGAGTCCTGCGCGTCCCGATGCTTGTCGAGTGCGACACGCGACACGACACCGCCGACCGTGTCGATGTCGGCGACGAACAGGTCGGTGCGGACTTCGATCGTCTGCGAAGCTACCGGCGTCGTCGCGGCCGGCGGTGCGCCGGCGACGGGCGCAGCCGCCGGGACACCCGGTGCCGGCGCGCTCGGCTGCGGCTGCGCACCCGCGGGCTGGCCGGGTGCCGCAGGCGCGGCCGTCGTGATCGGCGGCGGGTTGCGCTCGCGTTCCCACGCCTGCCACAGCATCACGGCCGAGAACGAGAAGATGAGCCAAAGGATCAGGCGCTGCGTGTCCATGTTCTTGTACAAGCGAATTCCTTGGAACGTTGCGACAAACGCGTCGCGTCAGGGATGAATCGATTTCGGGACGGGATCGTGGCCGCCCGGATGCCACGGATGACACCGCGACAGACGCCGTGCCGCGAGCCACGTTCCCCGCAGCGCGCCGTGCCGATCGATCGCTTCGCGCGCGTAATCGGAGCAGCTCGGGTAGAAGCGGCAATTCGCGCCGAGCATCGGGCGCAGCAGGTACTGGTAGACGCGGAGCGCCGCGAGCAGCAACCTCTTCATGCGCGATGGCAGATCTTCGCGAGGAGCCCGACCGACTCGATCACCGCTGCCGCGATCTCGTCGCGCGCCACGTTGCGACGCACGCGCAGGATGATGTCGAAGCGCTCGACGGCGGGACGCGTCGCGCGCACGCGCTCACGCAACCGGCGACGCAAACGGTTGCGATCGACCGCGCGCGGCATCGCCTTGCGTCCGATCACGTAGCCGACGCGGCCTGGCACCTGCGCGGCGGGCGCGGCGATCAATTGCAGGAAATGGGCGTCGTACCGTACGCCGAGCTTGAAGACCGATTCGAACGCGCCGGCGCCCCGCAGTCGATACGAGGCGCTCCGACGGCGCGATGCGGGCGGTGGATCGGTCAGACCGACAGGCGTGCGCGACCCTTGGCGCGGCGCGCGGCCAGCACCTTGCGGCCGCCGACGGTGCTCATCCGGGCGCGGAAGCCGTGCGTGCGGGCGCGGCGCAATTTGGACGGCTGATACGTACGTTTCATCGCAAACCTTTTGGCAGATGGAGCGGCGCGCCCGGGTGTGCGTCGCCGGAAAAGCCTTACATTAGAGCGCGTTACCGATGCTTTGTCAACGCAGCGGTCGTGCTGCGGCGAATCGTGTCCGCAGGCGAGTG
>DASSEA010000222.1:0-8416 GCA_035696805.1 Casimicrobiaceae bacterium | reverse complement strand
CAGGCGCAGGATTTCGCGCTGTATCAAAACGCGCTCGGCAACGTCAACGCGCGCAACACGGTGACCGTGCGTCCGCGCGTCGAAGGCCAGCTCGCGCGCGTGCTCTTCAAGGAAGGTCAGCTCGTCAAGGCGGGCGAACTGCTCGCGGAAATCGATCCGCGTCCGTTCGAAGTGCAGGTGACGCAGGCCAACGGACAGCTCGCGCGCGACCAGGCGCAGCTCACGAATGCGCGCATCGATCTCGAGCGGTATCGAACGCTGCTCGCGCAGGATTCGATCGCCAAGCAGCAGGTCGACACGCAGGAGGCGCTCGTGCGCCAGTACCAGGGAACGATCGAGGCGGATCGCGGCGCGGTGGAAAACGCGAAGCTGCAACTGTCGTATACGAAGATCACCGCGCCGATCGGCGGCCGGCTCGGGCTGCGTCAGGTGGACGTCGGCAACATCGTGCGCGCCTCCGACGCGAACGGACTCGTCGTCATCACGCAGGTGCAGCCGATCAGCGTCGTGTTTTCCATTCCCGAGGACCGGCTCGCGGCCGTGCGGCGGCGCTTGCAGTCGGACGCCGTGCTGCCGGTCGATGCGTACGACCGCGACGGCAAGGTGAAGCTCGCGAGCGGCAAGCTGCTGACGATCGACAATCAGATCGATCCGGCGACCGGCACGATCAAGCTCAAGGCCGAGTTCGCGAACGACGACGGCGCGCTGTTTCCGAATCAATTCGTGAACGTGCGCATGCACGTCGACACGCTGCCAGCCGCGCTCGTCGTGCCGACGCCCGCCGTGCAGCGCGGATCGCCCGGAACGTTTGTCTATCGCGTCGGCGATGACAACACGGCGTCGGTGCAGCCGGTGAAGCTCGGTCCCGTCGAGGGCGAAACGACGGTCATCGCCGAAGGCCTGAAGGCGGGCGATCGCGTCGTCGTCGACGGGACGGACAAGTTGCGCGACGGCGCGAAAATCGAGCCGATCGACCGCAGCGTCGCTGCCGCTGCGGCGCCCCCGCGTGCGGGCGCGAACGGCGACAAGGCGGCCGGCAAGGGAGGACGCCGACGCGGCGAGGCGCAGAACGCGGCGCCGCCGTCCCAATGAATCCTTCGCGCCTCTTCATCCTGCGACCGGTTGCCACGTCGCTGCTGATGATCGCCGTGCTGCTGGCAGGCATCGTCGCGTATCGCATCCTCCCGATCTCGGCGCTGCCGGAAATCGACTATCCGACGATCCAGGTCGTCACGCTGTATCCGGGCGCAAGTCCCGACGTCACCACGTCGTCGATCACCGCGCCGCTCGAGCGCCAGTTCGGGCAGATGCCGGGCCTGAAGCAGATGTCGTCGACGTCGTCGGGCGGCGCGTCGGTCATCACGCTGCAGTTCACGCTCGACCTGTCGCTCGACGTCGCCGAGCAGGAAGTGCAGGCGGCGATCAACGCCTCCTCGAACCTGTTGCCGAGCGACCTGCCGCAGCCTCCGATCTACAGCAAGGTGAACCCGGCCGACACGCCGATCCTCACGCTCGCCGTCACGTCGCGGACGCTTCCGCTGCCGAAGGTGCAGGACCTCGTCGATACGCGGATCGCGCAGAAGATTTCGCAGCTGCCCGGCGTCGGGCTCGTCAGCATCGGCGGGGGACAACGGCCCGCCGTCCGCATCCAGGCGAACCCGAAGGCGCTCGCCGCGTACGGCCTGAATCTCGACGATCTCCGCACGACGATCGCGAACGCCAACGTCAACCAGGCGAAGGGCAGCTTCGACGGTCCGACGCGCGCGTCCACGATCGACGCGAACGATCAGCTCCGCTCGGCCGACGAATACCGGCAACTGATCATCGCATACCGAAACAACGCCCCGGTGCGCATCGCCGACGTGGCGGACGTCGTCGACGGCGCCGAGAACGATCGGCTGGGCGCGTGGGCAAATGCCGCACCTGCCGTGATCCTGAACGTCCAGCGGCAGCCGGGCGCCAACGTGATCGAAGTCGTCGATCGCGTCAAGCAATTGCTGCCGCAGCTGCAGGCAGCGCTGCCCGGATCCGTCGACGTCGCGATACTCACCGACCGCACGACGACGATCCGCGCATCCGTGCGCGACGTGCAGTTCGAGCTCCTGCTCGCCGTGGCCCTCGTCGTCATGGTGATCTTCGTGTTCCTGCGCAACCTGCCGGCGACGGTGATACCCAGCGTCGCCGTGCCGCTGTCGCTCGTCGGCACCTTCGGCGTCATGTACCTCGCAGGGTTCTCGATCAACAACCTGACGCTGATGGCGCTGACGATCGCGACGGGTTTCGTCGTCGACGACGCGATCGTCATGATCGAGAACATCGCCCGCTACATCGAAGAGGGCGATCCGCCCCTCAATGCCGCGCTGAAAGGCAGCAAGCAGATCGGCTTCACGATCATCTCGCTCACGATCTCGCTGATCGCCGTCTTGATACCGCTGCTGTTCATGGGCGACGTGGTCGGGCGGCTGTTCCGCGAGTTCGCGATCACGCTTGCCGTCGCGATCCTCATCTCGGCCGTCGTGTCGCTGACGCTCACGCCGATGATGTGCGCGAAGCTCCTGCGTCATGTTCCGGAGGCACGCCAAAGCCGTTTCGAACGCGCGAGCGGCCGCTTCTTCGCCCGCGTCATCGAGCGCTACGGCGTCATGCTCGACTGGGTGCTCGAACGCGAGCGCGCGACGCTGATCGTCGCGATCAGCACGCTGGTGCTGACGGTGCTCCTGTACGTCATCGCGCCGAAGGGTTTCTTCCCGGTGCAGGACACGGGCGCCATCCAGGGCATATCGGATGCGCCGGAGTCGATCTCGTTCAGCGCGATGGCGGAGCGTCAGCAGGCGCTCGCGCGCGCGATCCTGGAGGATCCCGCGGTCGCGAGCCTGTCGTCGTTCATCGGCGTCGACGGCATCAACACGACGCTCAACGCCGGGCGTTTTCTCATCAACCTCAAGCCGAAAGATCAGCGGGACGTCGATGCGGTCGGCGCGATCGCGCGGCTCAAGGAGCGCATCGCGCGTGTCGAGGGCATCACGCTGTACCTGCAACCGGTGCAGGACCTGACGATCGAGGACCGCGTATCGCGTACGCAATACCAGTTCACCGTCGAATCGGCGAATCCCGACGATCTCGCGACCTGGGTGCCGCGGATCGTCGAGCGGCTGCGCCGGGTGCCCGAGGTCGCCGATGTCGCGAGCGATCTCCAGGACCAGGGACTGCAGGCTTTTGTCGACATCGATCGCGAAACAGCGGGGCGCCTCGGCATCACGCCGGCGGCGGTCGACAACGCGCTCTACAACGCCTTCGGGCAGCGGCTTGTCTCGACGATCTTCACGCAGGCAAACCAGTATCGCGTCGTCCTCGAGGTCAAGCCCGAATTCCAGCGAGGTCCCGCGGCGCTGAACGGCATCTACGTCACCGTAACCGGCGGCAGGCAGGTCCCGCTCGATACCGTCGCGCGCATCACCGAACGCCGGGCGCCGCTCGTCATCAATCACCTCGGGCAATTTCCCGCAGCGACGATCTCTTTCAATCTCGCGCACCGCGCATCGCTCGGCGCGGCGGTGCAGGCGATCAAGGCCGCCGAGCGCGATCTCGGCGTCCCCGCCAGCATCGTGACGAATTTCCAGGGCGCCGCGCTCGCGTTCCAGGCGTCGCTCGGCAACACGCTGTGGCTGATCCTGGCCGCGATCGTCACGATGTACATCGTGCTCGGCGTCCTCTACGAAAGCTACGTTCACCCGATCACGATTCTTTCGACGCTGCCGTCGGCCGGCATCGGCGCGCTGCTCGCGCTGCTCGTTTCGGGCAACGATCTCGGCATCATCGCGATCATCGGCATCATCCTGCTGATCGGCATCGTCAAGAAGAACGCGATCATGATGATCGACTTCGCGCTCGACGCCGAGCGCGAGGAAGGCAAGCCGGCGCGCGAGGCGATCCGGCAAGCGGCGCTCTTGCGCTTGCGTCCGATCCTGATGACGACGATGGCGGCGCTGCTCGGCGCGCTGCCGCTGATGCTCGGCACCGGCGTCGGCTCCGAATTGCGCCATCCGCTCGGCATCACGATGGTCGGCGGACTGCTCGTGAGCCAGGTGCTGACGCTGTTCACGACGCCGGTGATCTACCTGGCGTTCGATCGGATCGCGCAGCGGGTGCGCGCACGCAGCGCGCCGCTCGTTCCGCAATGATTTCCACCGCGTTCATCCGCCGCCCGGTCGCGACGACGCTGCTCACGATCGGCGTGGCGCTTGCCGGTTTGGCGGCCTTCCTGCAGCTTCCGGTGGCCCCGCTGCCGCAGGTCGACTACCCGACGATCTCCGTGCAGGCCGCGTTGCCGGGCGCGAGTCCCGAAACGATGGCGGCGACGGTTGCGACGCCGCTCGAGCGCGCGCTCGGGCGCATCGCCGGCGTCACCGAGATGACGTCGTCGAGTTCGCTCGGCTCGACGCGCGTCGTGCTGCAATTCGACCTCGATCGCGACATCAACGGCGCGGCGCGCGATGTGCAGGCCGCGATCAACGCCGCCCGCAACACGTTGCCGACCGGCCTGCCGAGCAATCCGACGTACCGGAAAGTCAACCCCGCCGACGCTCCGGTGCTGATCATCGCGCTGACGTCGGAGACGATGACGCAGGGCCAGATGTACGACGCCGCGTCGACGATCCTCGCGCAGAAACTGTCGCAGGTCGACGGCGTCGGGCAGGTGACGGTCGGCGGAAGTTCGCTTCCCGCGGTGCGCGTCGAAGTGAATCCGTCCGCGCTGAACAAGTACGGCATCGGCTTCGAAGCCGTGCGATCGGCGATCACGTCGACCAACGCGAATCGCCCTAAAGGCGCGCTCGAAGACGGCGATCGGCATTGGCAGATCGGCGCCAACGACCAGGCCCGGCGCGCAGCCGAATACCTGCCGTTGATCGTTTCGTTCAAGGATGGCGCCGCGGTGCGCCTTTCCGACGTCGCCGACGTCGTCGATTCGGTGCAGGACCTGCGCAATGCGGGATCGGCGGATGGCCGTCCGTCGGTGCTCCTGATCATCAACCGTCAACCCGGCGCCAACATCATCGAGACCGTCGACCGCGTGCGCGAACTCGTTCCGCAGCTGCGCGCGTCGATTCCCGCGGCGATCGACATGAAGGTCGTGCAGGACCGCACGCCGACGATCCGCGCGTCGTTGCGCGAAGTGGAGCGTGCGCTCGTCATTTCCTTCGCGCTCGTCGTCCTCGTCGTGTTCCTGTTCCTGCGCAACGGCCGCGCAGCCCTCATTCCGAGCGTGGCGGTGCCGGTGTCGCTGATCGGCACGTTCGGCGTCATGTATCTCGCCGGGTTCTCGCTCGACAACCTGTCGCTGATGGCGCTGACGATCGCGACCGGCTTCGTCGTCGACGACGCGATCGTCGTGCTCGAAAACGTATCGCGGCATCTCGAGCACGGTGCGACGCCGCTCGAAGCTGCGATCCGCGGCGCCCGCGAGGTCGGATTCACCGTGCTGTCGATGAGCCTGTCGCTGATCGCCGTGTTCATACCGATCCTGATGATGGGCGGCATCGTCGGTCGGCTGTTCCGCGAATTCGCGGTCACGCTGTCCGCCGCAATCCTCGTGTCGCTTGCGGTGTCGCTGACGACGACGCCGATGATGTGTGCACGGCTGCTGCGGCCGATGCGGAACGTCCGCCATGGTTCGTGGTATCGCGCGTCGGAGCGGGCGTTCGATGCGCTCGCGCGCGCCTATGCGCGAACGCTCGACGTCGCGTTGCGCAACGGACCGATCGTGATGCTGGCGCTGCTCGCCACCGTGTGTCTCAACGTCTATTTGTACATCGCGATTCCCAAGGGCTTCTTTCCGCAGCAGGATACCGGGCGCATGGTCGGCTTCATCGACGCGGACCAGGGCATTTCGTTCCAGGCGATGCGCGAGAAGCTCGCGACGTTCGTCGACGTCGTGCGCGCGGATCCGGCGGTCGAGAGCGTCGTCGCGTTCACGGGCGGCGGCCGGCGCAATTCGGGCTCGATGTTCGTCGGACTGAAGCCGCGGTCGGAGCGCAGGGATTCCGTCGAACAGGTGATCGCGCGACTGCGCGGCAAGCTTGCGCACGAGCCCGGTGCAGGATTGTTCCTGACGCCGGTGCAGGACATCCGCATCGGCGGACGGCAGAGCAACGCGCAATACCAGTACACGCTGCAGGCCGACGAACTCGACGAGCTGCGTGCGTGGGAGCCGAAGATTCGCCAGGCGTTGTCGCAGCTGCCCGAACTGACGGACGTCAACACCGACCAGCAGGACAAGGGATTGCAGACGACGCTGATCGTCGATCGCGACGCCGCGGCGCGGCTTGGCGTGACTGCGCGCATGGTCGACACGACGCTGAACGACGCGTTCGGTCAGCGGCAGGTTTCGACGATCTACAACCCGCTGAACCAATACCGCGTCGTGATGGAGGCGGCGCCGCAGTACTGGCAAAGTCCCGATGCGCTGAAGGACGTGCACGTGATCACGCCGGACGGAGACTCGGTGCCGCTCGCCTCGTTCAGCCATTACGGCCCGACGAGCACGCCGCTTGCCGTCAGTCACCAGGGTCAGTTCGCGGCGTCGACGATCTCGTTCAACCTGCCGCTTGGCGTGTCGCTGTCCGACGCGACGCGTGCGATCGAGGACGCGATGGCGCGGCTCGGCGTGCCGCCGGGCGTGCATGGAACGTTCGCCGGCTCGGTGCGGGCGTTCCAGCAGTCGGTCAACGCGAACCCGCTGCTGATCCTGACAGCCATCCTCACGATCTACATCGTGCTCGGCGTGCTGTACGAAAGCTACGTGCATCCGCTGACGATCCTGTCGACGCTGCCGTCGGCCGGCGTGGGCGCGCTCGTCGCGCTGATGACCGTCAAGGCCGAGTTCAGCCTGATGGCGCTGATCGGCGTGATCCTGCTGATCGGCATCGTCAAGAAGAACGCGATCATGATGATCGACGTCGCGCTCGACATCGAGCGCAAGCAGGGCGTCGCGGCGGGGGCGGCGATCGCGCACGCGTGCCGCCTGCGTTTCCGACCGATCATGATGACTACGATGGCGGCGCTGCTCGGCGCGCTGCCGCTCGCACTCGGCGCCGGCGACGGCGCGGAACTGCGCCGGCCGCTCGGCATTTCAATCGTCGGCGGACTGTTGTTCAGCCAGCTGCTGACGCTCTACACGACGCCCGTCGTCTACGTCTACCTCGATCGCTTCCGCCTGTGGGCGCGCGCACGGATGCCGCGCAAGCGGCGACGCGTCGCCCCGGCGGCGGGATGAAAGCAGGGCCATGACCGGCTTCAAGATCCGGCACGCCGGTGGGCAGCGCTGCGCCGGTCAGTCGAGTCTGGCGCTCGTTCTCGCCGCGATGTTGACCGCGTGCACGGTCGGGCCTGATTACGTCCGCCCCGAGGTCAAGGTCCCGGACGCCTGGAAGGAAACGCCGTACAAGACGGCCGAGCCGTCGGACACGTTGCCGCGCGGCGACTGGTGGGCGCGTTTCGGCGATCCGCTGCTCGATCAATTCGAGCGCGACGTCGTCACCGCCAACCCGACACTGCAGGTCGCTGAAGCCAACTATCGCCAGGCCCAGGCGGCGATTCGCGCGGCGCGCGCCGGGCTTTTTCCGACCGTCGGCGCGTCGGTGACCGGTACGCGCAGCGGCGGTCGTGACCGCGGCGCATCGACGGACCTGTCGCTCGGTGCCCAATTGTCGTGGGAGATCGACCTGTGGGGACGCGTGCGCCGATCGATCGAGGCCAGCGAGTCGGCGGCCCAGGCTTCGTCGGCCGATCTCGAGAACGTCCGGCTCAGCCTGCAGGCCGACGTGGCGAAGAGTTATCTGGCACTGCGCGTGACCGACGCGCGTCGCAAGGTCCTCGACGACACCGTCGCCGCCTACGAGCGCTCGCTTGCGCTCACCGAGAACCGCTACAACGCGGGTGTCGCCGCGCGCGCCGAGGTCGTGCAGGCGCAATCGCAATTGCTGGGCGCTCGGACGCAACAGGTCGACGTGCAGGCGGACCGCGCACAACTCGAGCACGCGATCGCGGCGCTGACGGGACGTCTGCCTTCCGAACTGACGATCGCGCCGTCAACGACGCCGCCCAGGTTGCCCGACGTTCCGCCCGGCGTGCCGTCGGCGCTCCTCGAACGCAGGCCCGACGTCGCCGCCGCCGAGCGGCGCGTCGCGGCGGCAAATGCACAGGTCGGCGTCGCGACCGCGGCGATCTATCCGAACCTGACACTCGGCGCATCGGCCGGATTCGCCGGCAGCGCGCTCGCGAACTGGCTGTCGCTGCCGAACCGTTTCTGGTCGCTGGGTCCTGCCCTCGCGGCGACGGTCTTCGACGCGGGCCTGCGGCGCGCCCAGCGCGACGAGCAGGTCGCCGCGTACGACGCCACGGTCGCGAACTATCGCCA
>DASSEA010000221.1:0-6113 GCA_035696805.1 Casimicrobiaceae bacterium | reverse complement strand
CGCAAGCGCTATTTCGAAATCATATGAACGCCGGCTCCGGTTTTGACGACCCACGGATGCATTCCGCATCGATGCACGGCCCAATCCAGAGGGAGCATCCGCGGTGACGCTGCATCGTTTCGCCTTTCCGACGCCGATCGTTTTCGGCGCCGGCGCGCGCAGGGAAATCGCGCCGCACCTGATCGAGGCCGGGTACACGCGACCCTTGATCGTGACGGATCGCGGACTCGCTGCGTTGCCGGTGTTCGAGCGGTTGGTGCGCGAACTTCCCGGCGTAAATGCCGCGGTGTTTTCGGGCGTCTGGGGCAATCCGGTGCGAAGCCAGGTCCTGGCGGGCGCGGAGGCGTTTCGAGCGCACGCGGCCGACAGCGTCGTGGGCATCGGCGGCGGTGCCGCGCTCGACGTCGCCAAGGCCGTCGCGCTGATGTCGAAGCACCCGGGCGACGTCCTCGAGTACGCATGGGATCACCCGCAGATGCGTGCGATCGACGCCCCGCTGCCGTATTTCGTCGCGGTGCCGACGACCGCGGGAACGGGCTCGGAAGTCGGGCGCTCGTCCGTCATCTCCGACGACGCGTCGCACATCAAGAAGATCATCTTCTCGCCGGCGCTGCTCGCGAAGAAAGTGTTCGCCGATCCGGAGTTGACCGTCGACCTGCCGCCCGCGATCACCGCGGCCACCGGCATGGACGCGCTCACGCACAACGTCGAATCGTACCTGTCCCCGGCATACCATCCGCTTTGCGACGGCATTGCGCTCGAAGGCGTCCGGATCGCTGCAGCTGCGTTGCCGATCGCGGTGCGCGACGGCCGCAACCTGCCGGCGCGCGGCGACATGCTGATGAGTTCGATGATGGGCGCGATCGCGTTCCAGAAGGACCTCGGCGCCGTTCATTCGTGCGCGCATGCGCTGTCTACCGTCGCCGATCTGCATCACGGTCTTGCGAATGGCATCATGATCGACTACGTGATGCGCTTCAACCTGCCGGCGGCGACCACGAAGCTCGCCGAGCTTGCGCGCGTCGCGCGCGTACCCCGCGCGGACAGCGCATCGGAGCACGCGCGCGCAACGGCATTCATCGACTGGCTCACCGAGCTCAAGGCATCGCTCGGCATTCCGGCGAAGCTCGGCCACTACACGGGTCCGCGGCGCGTGACAGCCGACGACATCGAACGGCTCGTCGACGTCGCGATCGCCGATACGTGCCATCAGACCAATCCGCGGAGCTGCACGGCCGACGATTTCCGGCGGATTTTCGCCGAATCGATGTGAAGCTGCGCCTTCCCCGTCTGCCCCGGCGCCGCCAAAAAGCACTGGGCGTGAGCGAGCCGCTCCTGATCGGCGTGTCCGCCCGCATCCACCATCCGACCGACCACGCGGTCAATCTCGGCGGCGTCTATACGAAGACGCTGCACTACCTCGAGCAATCGGTCAGCCATTGGGTGATGTCGAAGAACGTGCTGGTGCTGATGATCCCCGCCATCGAAAGCGAGGGTCTCATCCAGCGCAGCGAGATGCGCCTATATCACTACGCGGAGGCGCTCGATGGACTCGTCCTGCAGGGGGGCGCCGACGTTGCGCCGCCGTCGTACGGACAGGAGGCACGCGACCCTGCGTGGGCCGGCGACGGCATTCGCGACCGCTACGAGATCGAACTGCTCGAAGCGTTCGTCGGCAAGGGGAAACCCGTGCTCGGCATCTGCCGCGGCTGTCAATTGATCAACGTGGCCTTCGGTGGATCGCTCTACCAGGACATCGGCACGCAAGTGCCCGAAGCGCTCGATCATCGCGACATCACCAAGTACGAGCGCAACTACCACCGCCTCGAATTCATACCGGGAACGGGCCTCGCGAAGCTCTACCCGGACCGCCAGCGGGCGCTGATCAACACGATCCACCACCAGGCGGTCGACAAGCTCGGTCGCGGCATGATCGTCGAGGCAGTGGCCGTTCCCGACGGGATCGTCGAGGCGATTCGCTGGCGCGGCCCAAGCTACGTGCTCGGCGTGCAATGGCATCCCGAGTTCATGTTCGGACCGGACATGGGCAACGAGCACCTCGACGGCGCCCCGATCCTCATGGAATTCCTGGAGGCAGCGCGTGCGCGTAAAGCCCGCCGTTGACGCACGCGGCGCACGGCGCGCCGCGAGCGAGCGAACGACGGCGCTGTCGATCGTCAACCCGGCGACCGGTGCCGTCATCCTGCGCGTCGCGGCGGACGGCCCGCGCGAAGTCGCCGCCCGTTTTGCAGCGGCTCGCGCCGCGCAGCCACGCTGGGCGGCGACGCCGATGCGACGGCGGCTCGCGGCAATCGCGAAGTTCCGCGAACTGATCGTTGCGCGCACGGAAACGCTCGCGCACACGCTGACGCAGGAAGTCGGCAAGCCGATTCGCCAGTCGCGCAACGAATTGAAAGGGCTGCTCGGACGGCTCGATTTCTTTCTCGACGCGTCGGCGCGCGCATTGCGCGAGGAAAAGGTATTTGCGGATGCCGCGCAACAGCTCGACGAGCGCATCACGCACGAGCCGCTCGGCGTCATTGCCAATATCTCGGCATGGAACTATCCGTATTTCGTCGGCAGCAACGTGTTCGTCCCGGCGCTCGTCGCCGGCAACGCGGTGCTTTACAAGCCATCGGAATTCGCGACGCTCACCGGCCGCCACATTGCCGACCTGATGCACGCCGCGGGCGTTCCCGAGGACGTGTTCGTTCCGGTGATCGGCGGCGGCGCGACGGGCGCGGCTCTCCTGCGACAGCCGGTCGACGGCGTGTTCTTCACCGGCTCGTATGCGACGGGCGCGAAAATCGCCGCGAGTGCCGGCAAGCGAATGATCAAGGTCCAGCTCGAACTCGGCGGCAAGGATCCCGTGTATGTCTGTGAAGACGTCGACGTGGCGGCGACGGCCGCCGCGGTCGCCGACGGCGCGTTCTACAACACGGGCCAGTCGTGCTGCTCGGTCGAGCGCATCTACGTCCACGAAGCGATCTACGCGCCATTCGTCGAAGCGTTCGTCGCCGAGGTCAAGGGTTACCGCATCGGCGATCCGACGGACGAAGCGACGTACATCGGCGCGATCACGCGTCGCCCGCAGCTCGACGTGTTGCGGCGGCAGGTGCAGGACGCGCGACGCAAGGGTGCGCAGCTCGCGCTCGGCGGCTCACCGATCAAGCGCAAGGGCAACTGGTTCGCGCCGACCGTGCTGACCGACGTCGATCACTCGATGCTCGTGATGCGCGAGGAGAGCTTCGGACCGATCATCGGCATTCAGGCGGTCGCCGACGATGCCGCTGCGATCGACCTGATGAACGACACCGAGTACGGACTCACGGCGGGCGTCTACACGCATGACGCCGTGCGCGCGCGACGCGTGCTGGCGCGCGCCAATGCCGGAAGCGTGTACTGGAACTGCTGCGATCGCGTGAGCCCGCGGCTGCCGTGGTCCGGCGTCAAGCACTCGGGGATCGGGCTCACGCTCTCGACGATGGGCATCCAGACGTTCACTCGACCGAAGGCGTGGCATCTGAAGGCGTAGCGTCGCACCGCCCACAGCCCGACCGCGGGCAGGCGCTGTCACGCGCTCAACGTCCGTAAAAACGAGTGCACGTAAAGGCGGGCGCAAGGCGCATCGAGTCTCGACCGCGGACAGGCGCTGTGACGCGCTCCACGTCCGTAAACGCCGGTCTGCGGGTGCCCGGCGCGGCGGCTTGGCGTCGCGCTTCGCGCGCGAACAACGGGACCGCGCCACCCGCCACGACCGGCACTCCCAGTCGCGCGTGACAGCGCTTGTGCGCGGTCCTGGCACAGCGGGGGTTTGTCGTCGCTTACGGCGTGCCGTGCAACCGCCAACGGTGCCATCCAAGGAACATTGCATCCAAGCAACGTTTGCGCGCCCGCGATGCTTGCGCAGCGATCGTGCTGCGCGCCTACGCGACGCGGTTGAACCAGACGAGCGAGAGCGTGAGCGCAATCAGCACGAGCACCGCGGCAACTGCCGCGAACAGCGACGTAATCTCCATGCTCTGCCGCTCGAGGACGAGCTTCGAGTTGAGGCTCTGGTAAACCTTCGTGAGGTCGGCCGCGGTCCCGGCGTAGAAATACTCGCCGCGCGTGATGTCCGCGACCGCCTTCAGCGTTTCCTCGTCGAGGCGCACGTACGCCGACCAGCCCTCGAAGCCGATCATCGCGCCGGCCGCGGTGCCGAAGCCGACGGTGAAGACCCGCAGTCCGCGATCGGCTGCCATGCGCGCGGCGTCGAGCGGATCGGGGCCGGTGGTGCGCCGACCGTCGCTCATCAGGATCACAACGGCGTTGTTGTACGACCCCGGCGGAACCGGTGCAGCTTTCGGCGGCTCGGGCTTGGTGGCGTCGAGCTTGCGGCCGCGCTCCGGCGAACCACGCCAGTAGCCGCCAGGAACCGACAACGACGCGACGTCGATGCCCGCGTCGGGGAAGAGCGTGCCGAGCGCAACGTAGAGTGCACTGCCGGTCGCCGTGCCGCGCTGCAACTGGAACCCGTCGATCGCCGCCAGCAGCGCTTCCTTGTCTCGGGTCGGCGGTTGCACGAGCGACGCCGATGCGCCGAACGCGACGATGCCGATGCGCGCGTTGGCCGGATGTTCCTCGATGAACGATTTCGCCGCGATCTGCGCTGCCGTCAGTCGATTGGGCTCGACGTCGGTCGCGCCCATGCTGAGCGAGACGTCGATCGCCAGCATGATCGTCTGCTGCTGCGACGGCAACGTGACCATCGCCGTCGGTCGCGCAACGGCGATCAGCATCGCGACGAGCGAGAGCAGCAGCAAGAGCGGCGGAACGTGCCGGCGCACGCGTTCGCCCGGACCGAGCGCATCCTTCAGCAGCGCAAGGCTGGGGTAACGGATCGCGCCCTTCTTCTTGCGTCGCAGCCACCAGACATAGGCCGCGACGAGCGCCGGCACGGCGAGCAGCCACAGCAGCATCGTCGGCCACAGGAATTTCATCGGCGATCCTCGGCCGGCATATCCTGCAATTCGGCAGCACGGAGCGTATTCGCGAGCAGCGTCGCTATCGTCATCGGTCCGACACCGCCGGGCACCGGGGTGATCCAGCTCGCGCGCTCGCGCGCTGGCGCGAAATCGACGTCGCCGCACAAGCTTCCGTCAGCCCTGCGATTGATGCCTACGTCGATGACGATTGCACCCTCCCGAATCCAGTCGCCCTGCACGAAATTCGCCTTGCCGATCGCGGCGACCACGATGTCCCCGCGCCGCGCAATGTCGGGCAGGTCGCGCGTCGCCGAATGGCAGATCGTCACTGTACAACGAGCCATCAGGAGTTCGAGCGCCATCGGCCGCCCGACGATGTTCGACTGGCCGATGACGACGGCGTGCTTGCCGACCAGATTCTCGCCGGTTTCGGCGAGCAGACGCATGCAGCCAAACGGCGTGCATGGCCGCAACGTGGGCATTTTCAGCACCAGCCGACCCACGTTGTACGGATGGAAACCATCGACGTCCTTGCGCCAGTCGATCCGCTCGATGACGCGCTCGGACCCGATCTGCTTGGGCAACGGCAGTTGCACCAGAATTCCGTGCACGGACGCGTCCGCGTTCAGGCCATCGATCGTGTCGAGCAGCGCATCCTCGGGCGCGTCGGCGGGCAGATCGACGGCGAACGAGCGCATCCCCGCGGCCTCGGTCATCCGTCGCTTGTTCCGAACGTAGATCTGCGACGCGGCATGCTGGCCGACGAGCACGACCGCGAGCCCGGGCGGGGGCTTGCCCGCCGCGCAACGGGCATCGACGGCGCGGCGAACGTCGCTCGCCAGCCGCTCGGAAATGGCCTTGCCGTCGAGGATGCGCGCGGTCATGCGGGGGATCCGGACGCCGCAGCCCGACGAAACCTCCGTCTAGAATGCCGCGATGTTCGAGCCCGCAATTCTAGCGGCAATCCGTACACGGCTCGATCGCGCACAGGCACTCGGCGATCGCCGCTACCGGCCGTTCGTCGTCGCGGGTGCGACGGTTGGCGCAATCGACGATGCGCGCGCTGCGCGCCTTGCGGCGTTCGGGACGAGCGTCTTCACCGTGCGAGGCGATGCGGTGACGCTCGCTGAGCGCCTTGCCGACGAG
>DASSEA010000220.1:0-4207 GCA_035696805.1 Casimicrobiaceae bacterium | reverse complement strand
GGCGCGCATCTTCGTGCGCCAGGCGGCAGCGCCGGCGCACGACGACCGCGAGCTCTATGCATTGCTCGCAGAGCGCATCGACGATGCCGCCGAACGCGAGCGGTTCACGCGCCTCGCCGCAGGCGATGCGAGCGGATCGCGGACCGTGGCGACGGCCGGGGCGACTCGCAGCGGATCGAACCCCGCCACGCGTGCCGCGACCGCTGCCACGCGCACGCGTGCGCCGCGCCCGCTCGACCAGCCATTCATCGACCGGACGACGACGCGCCTCGCCGTCTACATGGGGCCGATCGCACGCGTGGTCGCGCGCAAGGCCGCGCAGCAGGCGCATGACGCGGACGAGTTCGTGCGTCTCGTCGCCGAGCATCTCGGCACGCAGGAGCGGGACGCGTTCGTCCGCGAAGTGGACCGCGACACCTGATTCCTGCCGGGACTGGCGTACGATGCGCGCGTCCAAGTCGATGTCGTCGAGGTCGATCATGCAAGGTCTGCGTTTCGTGCTGGCGCTCGTTGCGATGCTCGTCGGGGTCGGCGCGAGCGCGCAGGACTATCCGTCGCGCCCGGTCAAGATCGTCGTGCCCTTCGCCGCCGGCGGCCCGGCCGACGTCTACGCGCGCTTTCTCGCCCAGCGCCTGCAGGATGCGATGGGCCAGCCGTTCGTCGTCGAGGACCGGCCCGGCGGCGGTTCGGTCGTCGGGACCGACGTCGTCGCCAAGAGTCCCGCGGACGGCTACACGCTGCTCCTGATGTCGAACACGCACACGGTGAACGAATCGCTGATGCCGCAGAAGCCGTTCCAGCTGATGCGCGATTTCACGCCGGTCGCGCCGATCAACTATTCCGATCTGGTGCTGGTCGTCAACCCATCGGTGCCCGCGAAATCGCTGCAGGAACTGATCGCCATGGCGAAGGCGCAGCCCGGCAAGCTCAACTACGCGTCGTCGGGCCCCGGCACGCCGTATCACATGGCAGGCGAGCTGTTCAAGGCGATGGCGGGGCTCGACATCGTGCACGTCCCCTACAAGGAAAGCTCGGGCGCGCGCACCGGCGTGCTCGGCGGGCAGGTCGAAATGATGTTCGACGCGGTCACCGTGATGAACGAGCACGTCAAGGCCGGCAAGGTGCGTGCGCTCGCGACGAGCGGCAAGGCGCGCTCGTCGGTGATGCCCGACGTCCCGACGCTCGCCGAAGCCGGCGTGCCCGGTTACGAGGCGGTGATCTGGCTCGGATTGATCGCGCCGAAGAACACGCCGCCCGCGATCGTCAATCGCCTGAACGCCGAGATCACGAAGATCGTCGCCCGTCCTGACGTGCAGGCCGAATGGGCGAAGCAGGGCGCGTCGGCGATGTCGATGACGCCGGCGGCGTTCGAGCGCTACCTCGCCGACGACATCGTCAAGTGGGAGCGGATCGTCAAGGTGTCGGGCGCACGCGTCGACCGGTGACCGACGCAGGCCCGCTGCGCGTACTGTCCGCGGGCGCGGCGAAAGGCGTCGTTCTCGCGCTCGCCGAGACGTTCGGCGCTGCATCCGGCGTGACGGTGGCCGGCAGTTTCGATGCCGCCGGCGCGATCCGCGCGCGGTTCATCGCCGAGCGCGACGCCGACGTCGTGATCCTGCCGGACGCGATGCTGCGGACGCTGGCGGGCGAGCGCCTGCTCGACGCGGAAACGATGGCACCGCTCGGCGCGGTGCCGACGGGAATCGCCGTGCCGGCCGGAGATTCCGAGCCTGCGATCTTCGACGCCGATGCGCTCGCTGCGTCGCTGCTCGATGCATCGGCGCTCTACTGTCCCGACACGCTGCGCGCGACCGCCGGTGTTCACTTCAGGGCGATGCTGCGCGCGCTCGGCATCGAAGCGCGCGTCGGGTCGAAGCTGCACGAACACGCCAACGGCGCTGCCGCGATGGCGGCGATGGCGGCCGCCGCCGATCGACGCGGCGCGATCGGCTGCACGCAGGTGACCGAAATCCTCTACACGCAAGGCGTCACGTTGATCGGTCCGTTGCCGGCGCCCTATGAACTGACGACGACGTATGCGGTTGCCGTGGCGAGCGCGAGCGCGCGTGTCGTCGCTGCGCGACAGTTCGCTGCGCTGCTGGCGTCGGCAGCGACGCTGGAGCTTCGCCGGAGCGCCGGCTTCGCCGCCCGCCCGTCAACGGCGTCGTTCACCGACCGTTGATCCTCGAAGGGAACGGCAACGACCGATCGTCGGTCGGTCCGGGGTATGGTTCGGTTCATGCATGTACGCGGATGCGGCATGTTCGTGGCAGGAGCCTCGATGCGTTCGATTGGAGCCGGGTGGATGCGCAGCCGGCCACTGCGCTTTCTCGCCATCGCGATCATCGGCCTGGTGCTCGGCGCCGGCGGCTGCTCGCAGCTCGTCGAGAAGGAACGCGAGCTGACGTTCCGCGTCGTGCAGGGCAACGCGAGCTGGTATGGCGGGCTGCCGGCGGGCGTCGAGGAACTTGACATCCCGCTTCATGGCGCCGGGCAGCACATCAACGCCTGGTGGTGGCCGTCCGACCGCGCGCACGCGCCCGCCGTGCTCTACTTCCACGGTTCCCGGTGGAACCTGACCGGTCAGTTGACGCGCATCAGCCAGCTGCACGAGTTCGGATTTTCCGTGCTCGCGATCGACTACCGCGGATTCGGCAAGAGCGCGGGCGGCGTGCCTTCCGAGGAATCTGTCTACGAGGACGCGCGCGTCGCGTGGAACCGTTTCACCGAGCTCGTGCCCGACGCGAACCGCCGCTTCATCTACGGCCATTCGCTCGGCGGCGCCGTCGCCGTCGATCTCGCGGCCGCGCTCGACCGTGCCCCTGCCCATGCCGGCGAAGAAGCGCGCGGCCTGATCGTCGAGTCGTCGTTCACGACGCTCGTCGACGTCGCGAAAGCGGTGTCCTACTCGTGGCTGCCGCTGCAATGGATCCTGTCGCAGAAGTTCGACACGCTCGGCAAGATCAGCGAGGTCAAGATGCCGGTGCTGTTCGTGCACGGCGCGGACGACCGGTTCGTGCCGGCGCGCTTCAGCCAGGCGCTCTACGACGCGACGCATGCACCGAAGAAGCTGCTGCTCGTCGAGGGAGCGACGCACAATAACAGCATGCGCATCGGCAGCGACGAATATCGCGCGGCGCTCCGCGCATTGTTCCGGCTGCCCGACGATCGCGCACCGGTGGCCCGTGCGCCGCGCGGACGCAAAGCGTCATAGGGGGCGACCGCGCGCACGACTCGCAGCGAAGCGCGGACGCGCGCGTCCGAACGTCGAGAAAGGTCATGCGCATGACGGTCCCCTGCTGCGCTGCCCGTTCCGCGGGCGGATAGTTCGGGGATGGACTCGCCCGATCGGGTCGCGGCCGATCTCGCGCGCAATCTCTCGAGCCTGCGGCGCGCGCGCGCACTGACGCAGGATGCGCTCGCCAGGGTCGCCGCTGTCCCGCGCTCGACGATCGCGAATCTCGAATCGGGCATCGGCAATCCGTCGCTGATCGTGCTCGTCAAGGTGGCCAACGCGCTCGCCGTGCCAATCGACGAGCTGACCGCGCCCGCGCGAGCGAAGGTTCGGCGCTGGAATGCCGACGACGTCGCGACCGAGTCACGCGGGCGCGGCGTGACGATGCGCGCGCTGGCGCCGGAGCCGCTGGCGAAGGAGCTGCTGACGCTGATGGATTTCGCGCCGGGCGCGTCGATGCGCGGTTCGCCGCACCTGCCGGGTACGCGCGAGTTCTTCACGTGCCTGCTCGGGCGCGTGACGATCCACGTCGTCGGCGAACCGCATGACCTCGACGCGGGCGACGTGCTCGGTTTCCCGGGCAACGTCGCGCACGCCTACCAGAATCCGGATCCAGAGCGACCCGCGCGCGGCGTGTCGGTCGTCCTGCTCGCGAAAGCGGGTGTGTAGCCGTTCTAGCGCGGCAGTGGCTGGCCGGTCACGGCGCGCCGGATGTCCCGCAGCTTGGCCTTGATGCGGGCCTCGTTGACGGGGCCGACGCGCATCAGGATCTTCTGGCCTGCCGACCGGCTTTCGAGTGCCGGATCGGCGAATTCAAAGAGCACCTTCGGCTGCACGAGCGCGACCGGTGCGGGCACGTCAGGCGTCGCGAGCAGGTGATCGATCACCTCGACCAGGCGGTCGTTGAAATAACCGTTCGGATAGCCGAGTTCCTCGTACGACTTCTGGAACAGCGGATACCATCGCACGTAC
>DASSEA010000219.1:0-2445 GCA_035696805.1 Casimicrobiaceae bacterium | reverse complement strand
CGTTGTCGGCACGAAGGAGGAGGCGGCCGTCGGACGATGCGGTTTCGAGGCTGCCGCCGATCGGCTTGACCACCATTCGCGACAACGCGACGGTCTGGCGCGGCAGGTTGTCGATCGTCGCCACGAAACGCGGGACGATCTGCTCGAGATGGAAGATCCGCTCGAGCGCCGTGCCGCCGAAGAGCGCGGCGAGCACGTCGTGCAGCGGGGCATCGCTGTCGGCGAGCGGGGGCAATGGCGTTTCGTCGACCGCGCTGGCCGCCGCTTCGATCGGATAGTGCGGCGTCGCAGGTGCCGCCGGCGACGCGGCTGGCGCGGGCGTCGTCGCGACGGGGGGTGCAGGCTGCACTTCCGGCGTATGCGAGCTTCGCCACGTCAGGAACGCGGCCACCGCGACGGCACCGATCATCAGCAGCGGCCAGCCGAAATTGCGTTTTGCCTTGCGTCGCGGATCGATCGGTCGCTCGAAATCCGGGTCGCGATCGAGTGTCTCGATGTGTTCCATGCGTATCTCCTGCACCGACTTTGGGGTCAGAGCAATAAGTCGACTTATTGCTCTGACCCCAAAGTCCCAGCTTGCGCGTATCGGTTCGCGACGGCAAGCGTTTTCAAGCGCTCATGCGTGCACGAGTCGTTCTCCGTGCTCGCGCGTTGCATGGAAACCAATCCTCGGCCAGCGTTCCATCGTCACCTGCAGGTTGTACTTGTTGGTCGCCAGAAACACCGGATTGCCGTCGACGTCGCTCGCCAGCGACGCCGCCTGCTCGCGCTCGAAATTGCGGCGCGTCGTGTCGTCCGGGAACGTGAGCCAGCGCGCCGTCGCGATGTTCGCCGTTTCGTAGATCGCATCGACGTTGTATTCGCTCGCGAGCCGCTGCGCGACGATCTCGAACTGCAGCGGGCCGACGGCGCCGAGCAGCAGCGTGTTCGTGTGCGACGATGCGAACACTTGGATCGCGCCTTCCTCGCCCAGTTCCTGCAGTCCCTTCGCGAGCGGTTTCGCGCGAAACGGATCCCGCGGACGCGCGACGCGGAACAGCTCGGGCGCGAAATACGGAATCCCGCGAAAGGCCAGCGCCTCGCCCTCGGTGAGCGTATCGCCGATCTGCAGCTGGCCGTGGTTGTGGATGCCGATGATGTCGCCCGCGACGGCGTCCTCGCTTGCCACGCGTTCGTTGGCCATGAACGTCAGCGCATTGGCGAGTTTCATCTCGCGGCCGATGCGCAAGTGCCGCACCTTCATCGCCGGCTGGTAGCGGCCCGAGCAGACGCGGAAGAACGCGATGCGGTCCCGATGCCGCGGATCCATGTTCGCCTGGATCTTGAACACGAAACCGCTGAACGATTTTTCGCCGGGTTCGACGATGCGCGTCGTGGCGTCGCGCGGTTGCGGTGGCGGCGCCCAGTCGACCAGCGCCTGCAGTACTTCCTGCACGCCGAAATTGTTGATCGCCGAGCCGAAGAAGACCGGCGTCTGGCGGCCGGCAAGAAAGGCGGCCAGATCAAACGGGTGGCTCGCGCTGCGAATCAGGTCGACGTCGTGGCGTAGCGCCGACACCTCGTCCGGAAAGAGCCTGTCGAGGCGTGGATTGTCGAGTCCGGTGATCGCCTCGGTGTCGGTTGCGACGCGTTCCTCGCCCGGCGAAAAACACAGCAGCCGTTCGTTCGGCAGGTGGAACACGCCGCCGAATCGCTTGCCCATGCCGATCGGCCAGCTGATCGGCGCGCAATCGATTGCAAGCACCGACTCGACCTCCTCGAGCAGCGCAAGCGGCTCGCGCACCTCACGGTCGAGCTTGTTGATGAACGTGATGATCGGCGTCGCGCGCAGCCGGCACACTTCGAGCAGCTTGATCGTCCGCGCCTCCACGCCTTTCGCGGCGTCGATCACCATGACCGCGGCGTCGACGGCCGTCAGCACGCGATACGTGTCTTCGGAGAAGTCCTCGTGGCCGGGCGTGTCGAGCAGGTTGATCGTGTGCGCGGCGTACTCGAACTGCATCACCGAGCTCGTCACCGAGATGCCGCGCTGCTTCTCGACCTCCATCCAGTCGGATGTCGCATGGCGCGCGCTCTTGCGCGACTTGACGGTGCCTGCGAGCTGAATCGCGCCGCCGAACAGCAGCAGCTTTTCCGTGAGCGTCGTCTTGCCGGCGTCCGGGTGCGAAATGATCGCGAACGTGCGACGGCGCGCAACGTCCTGCGCGAGTTCCGCGGGTTGTGGTACCGCCGCCACCGAACCGCTAGCCGAACGGCCGGACGCCCGTCAGCGGCGCGTGCAGGTAGAGCGCGAAGATGACCGACAGGATCACGCCCAGGACGACCGCGATCGCGTCGCGCGCCAGGCCGCCTGCCTGATATTGGCGTCCCGCGTCGCGGTCCCGGCGGCGCCGAACCACATAGACGATCACCGCCCAGGCGAGAAAGCTGCCGAAGAGGACCAGC
>DASSEA010000218.1:0-6261 GCA_035696805.1 Casimicrobiaceae bacterium | reverse complement strand
GCAAGCCATGGCATCAAAAACGTGAGATCGCCGAGCGGATGACCCCCGCGCGTTTCGCGGACGACGCTGCCGTCGCAGCGCAGAATCGCGACCTGCGATGCCCAGTCGAGCGAGCCTTGCCAGCGGATGCCGGTGCCGATCACGAGTGCCCCATGCAAACCGTGGTCTGCAAGGCGCAGCAGTGGCCCCGCAGCGTCGAGGTCCGCATACCGAGGGTCGACGACTTCGATCGTCACGACGAGTTCGTCGATCGCCGCGTCGAGCGCGGTACGATCGCCGTCCAGTGCATCGCCCCCGAGCGGCGCGCGCAGGCGAAACGCCACTTCGCCTTCGATGAGGATGCGGTTGAATGCGCTCGGTGCAAAACGCGCGGGGCTCGCGAAAAGCCCACTGGGTGGAAGCGGGGCCGCACTGGGCGTCGCGCTACGACTCGATGCACCGACCTTCCACGCGGTCGGACGCGTGGGGAACAAGGCGGCCGCGTCCGCGACCCCACGCTGCACCGCGTACGCATCGTCGTCGCTGCGCGGTACCGGCAAGCCGGCGACCGCGACAGTCGCCCGCCGCCGGCGCGCATCGACCAGCGCGTCACGAAGCGGCGTCAGGTAGTCGAGATCACCCGTCGCCACGCCTGCGCCGCCTCGGTCACAAGGACACCGGCGCTCGTCGAGCCGTCAATGATGATGGCCGTGCGCGCCGTGCACATGTCCGTGGGTGATCTCTTCCTGGGTCGCTGGCCGCACGTCCAGCACCTTACAGTCGAAGCGCAGCCGCTGCCCCGCGAGTTCATGGTTGCCGTCGAGCACGGCCTTGCCGTCCGCGATGTCGGTGATCCGCCAGACGACTTCGTTGCCGTCCTGCTCGGCGACGAGCTGTCCGCCGATGGAGACGTCGGGCGGAAGCTGGTCGAGCGCCTCGATGCGCATCAGATCGGTGTCGTAATCGCCGAACGCGTCGTCCGGCTCGAGCGTGACTGATACGTTGTCGCCGACCTTCTTGTCCTTGAGCGCCGCCTCGACCTTCGGAAAGATTCCGGAGTGCCCCCCGTGAAGGTAGGCGATCGGCTCGTCGGTTTCCTCGATCAATTTGTTGCTCGAGTCGTAGAGCTTGAACGAGAGGGTCACGACGGTATTGCGAAAGATGTTCATCGATGGTTTCCGGGCAGCGACCTGATTATTGTACCGTCCGGGGTTCGTCGAACCGCGGTGTCGGAGGTGCGATATTGTCGGCAGGATGCGTCGATGATCGACGATTACGCCGCGCAATAATTACACCTGCGGCACCGATTTCGTTTCGACAATGGCGCAACCCGACACACGGCGGCTGCTCGGCGGCCACGACCCGCGCGAATTTCTCGCGCGCTTCTGGCACAAGGAGCCCCTGCTCGTTCCGAATGCGGCGCCCGATTACCGCGATGTGGTGTCACGGGAGAGGCTGTTCGCGCTCGCGACGCGCGACGACGTGCAGTCGCGGATCGTGAAACGGCATCGCGCGCGTTACGGCGTGGAGCACGGACCGTTCACCCGAGCGCAGCTCGCTCGCCTTCCGGCGCGCGACTGGACGCTGCTCGTGCAGGGCGTAAATCTGCACGACGATGCGGCCGACGCACTGCTGCGAAACTTCGCATTCATTCCCTATGCGCGTCTCGACGACGTCATGGCGAGCTACGCCGCACCCGGCGGCGGCGTCGGTCCGCACTTCGACTCGTACGACGTGTTCCTTCTGCAAACACACGGCCGGCGGCGCTGGCGCTACGGCCGGCAGGACGATCTTGCGCTGCGACCTGGAGTGCCGCTGCGCATCCTCCGCCAGTTCACGCCGCAGCACGACGCCACGCTCGCGCCGGGCGACATGCTGTACCTGCCGCCGCAGACCGCCCACGACGGCATCGCGTTGGACGCCTGCATCACGTGCTCGATCGGATTCCGCGCGCCGCTGATGCAGGAAATCGCAGAGGCCTTCGTCGATCACGTGCGTGACGCCCTCGACGTTCCCGGCCGCTACGCGGACCCCGACCTGCGCCCATCGCGTCATCCGGCGCAAATCGACCGTGCGTTGCGCCGCCGATTTGCCCCGGCGATCAGCGGCATCGGCTGGAACAGCGACGACGTTGCGCGGTTCATCGGCCGCTTCGTGAGCGAACCGGCGCGGAGCGTCGTCTTCGAGCGACCCTCGCGCGTTTCGCGGCCGGCATTCGTTCGCCGCGCCAGGATGGACGGCATCCGACTCGACCGGCGCACGCAACTGCTCTACGATGACACTCGGTATTACCTGAACGGAGAGGATGCGCTCATGCCGGACGTGGATCGGGCGGCGCTGCAAAGCCTCGCCGATCGGCGCATGCTGTCGAGCGTCGCCGTCGGGATACTCGCGCCGGCGACGATCGATCTCCTGTACGACTGGTACCGCCATGGCTTCGTCGCCTGACACGTCGTTGCAACCGCCTCCCGGCCTGCCGCGCGAAGAGCGGCTCGACTCCGTCGCCGCCATCGTGCACGCGCACGACGAGGTGATCGCCCTCGCCCGCCGGCACATCAAGGTGTTCGACGTGGATTTGTCGTGGGGCGGCTGGAATTCGGCTGCGCGCGCCGACGCCCTTGCCTCCTACCTCCGCCGCATGCCCGGTGCGCGTCTGGACTTCATCGTTCACGACACGCGCTGGGTCGAAGCGACCGGCGCGCGCGTCACCGCGTTGCTCGTGCGACACGCACATGCGGTGAAGATTTACCGAACCGGTCCGAGTGCGCGCGCGGCGATGGATCCGCTGGTGCTGGTCGACGACACGCATTTCGTGCATCGCTTCCATGTCGATCGACCGGGCGGCAAGCTGTCGATCGGCGACCCCGAGCGTGCGAAGCCGCTTGTCGAGCGCTTCGACGAAATCTGGGAAAGCGGCGAGCCGGGTGTCGCGGGAACGGTGCTCGGCTTGTAGCGGACCGTTTACAACGGTGCGCCGATGCGGCGCGCGACGTCGCGATAGTGCTCGATGACCTCGCCGAGATCGCGACGGAAGCGGTCCTTGTCGAGCTTCTCGCCCGTCGTCGCGTCCCACAGCCGGCAGCCATCGGGCGTGAATTCGTCGCCGAGCACCAGCTTGCCGTCCGGATCGTCGAGCGGATGGCCGAACTCGAGCTTGTAGTCGACGAGATCGATGCCCGCATTGGCGAACAGCGGCTTCAACACGTCGTTTACACGATGCGTCAATGACTTCATCTGCGCGATCTCGTCCGGCGTCGCCCACTTCAGCACGCGAATGTGGTCGTCGTTGACTAGCGGATCGTGCAGCGCGTCGCTTTTCAGGAAGAATTCGAAAATCGGCTCCGGAAGGCGCGTACCTTCCTCGATCCCGTAGCGCTTGGCCATCGAACCCGCGCAGACGTTGCGCACGACACACTCGACCGGGATCATTTTCATCGCCATGACGAGCGACTCGCGCTCGTTCAGCAGCGACACGAAATGCGACGGTATGCCCGCCTGCGCAAGCTTGCCCATGACGAAGGCGTTGATCCGGTTGTTCGTCTCGCCTTTCCGTTCCAGCTTCGCGAGCTTCGCGCCGTCGAACGCCGAGACATCGTCGCGGTAATGCATGACGAGCCGGTGCGGGTCGTCGGTCGCATACATCGTCTTCGCCTTGCCGCGATAGATTTCCTGCCGCTTTTCCATTTGCGTTTCCGATCGGTCAAGCCGGTTGGGCCACGCGCGCGTCACGTCGACTCGCGCCGTCACATCTCTCGCCATGCAAAGCCGGTCGCCTGATCGGCGATGCCGATCCAGTCCGGCGTGCAATTCAGCGCCTGCGCCAGCGCGGCGCGCGCCTTGGCCGGCGTGTTGTTCTGCTGCGACAGATGCGCCGCGATCACGTGGCGAAGTTTCGACGTGTCGAGCGCAGCGAGCAGGGCGGCCGACGCCTCGTTGTGCAGATGGCCGAGGCGGCTCGAGATCCGTTGCTTGAGCGGCCACGGGTAGTCGCCGCCTGCGAGCATGTCGACGTCGTGGTTGCACTCGAGCACGAGCGCGTCGCAGCCCGAGAGGCTCGCCTCGACGTAGCGCGTCGTCACGCCGATGTCGGTAAGAATGCCAAGACGATGCACGCCATCGCCGACGACGAACTGCACCGGCTCGCGCGCATCGTGCGGCACCGGAAACGGACGCACTTCCAGCATGCCGATCGCGAACACGTCCTGGGTGTCGAAGCCGTGGATCCGGTCGACGCGCTCGAAGCGCTCCGACACCATCTCCAGCGTGCCGAACGTCAGCCAGACGGGAATGCGATAGCGCGCCGCGAACGCGGCGACGCCGCCGATGTGGTCGGCGTGCTCGTGGGTGACGAGTACGGCGCTGATCGTTTCCGGCGCAACGCCCAGACGCGCGAGCCGCGCCACCGTGTCACGCACGGCGAAGCCACAGTCGATGAGAACGCGCGTATCGCCGACTTCGACGACGAGACCATTGCCTTCGCTGCCACTGCCGAGTGACGCGAAGCGCATCGGGCGGTCGCGAAGGCCTTGCCGTTTACTTGAGCTGGTCGCGCAGCAGCGCCAGGATGCGCTCGCCCGCCTGCGTGCGATCCGGGTTGCCCGACGGATCCTGGACGCTCACGGTGCTCTGCGGCGCGGTCTCGACGATCTTGATCCGGTATTGTTCCGGCTTGTCCTTGTCGTCGGTCTTCCAGAACGTCAGGAGCTTCGACAGAAAGCCTTTCTCGCGGTCCTTGCGCGCCATGTCGGCGTCGGGATCGGAGAAGCGCACGAAATAGATTCCGGTCGAGCGATCGCGATCGACGACGGTGAAGCCGCTGCGGTCGAGCGCGAGACCCACGCGACGCCACGCGCGATCGAACGGATCGTCGACGACCAGCGTGGAAACGCCGTCGGTCTTTTGCAGCCGCGCGTGAGCCGGCGCGGCGGCCGCCGCTGCGGGCGACGCTGCCGCGACCGCCTGCGCCTCCGGCGTTCCGAAGCCGATCATCATCCGCGACAGCATTTCCGCTTCGAGATCGGGATTCGCCGGCATGACGGCCCACGCGAATCCGGCCGGAGTCGCATTGTCAATCTTCGTCGTCGGCACCTGTTCCATGCCGCGGTGCGACACGTAGACCTCGACGGTGCCGGGCTCGGCGCCGCGCTCGATCCGCGTACGAAACTTGTCGCGCTTGTACGTCGAATAGAACACGTCGATGTACTTGCCGATGTACTTGCGCACGACGTCCTGCGGAATTTCCGCGCGGTTTTCGGCCCAGTCGGTCTCCATGACGCCAAGCGACGGCTGCTCGGTGGCAATGACGAACCCGAGATCGGTCCAGAACTTGCGCACCTGCGACCACGCCTGTTCCGGCGACGTCTTGACGACGAGCCAGCGTTCGTTGCCGGCGCGCGCGATGCGCGCCTCGCTGTTGACGGGCAGGAGCTCGGTCTGTTTGGGTCGCCCCGCGTTCCGTGCGGCGAATTGCGACGCCGAGTTGACGGCAAAGCGGTCGTCGTACTGCGGCGCGGTGAGATCCGGCGGCAGTTCGAGCGACGGCGCGCTCGCGGCGGACTTGTAGTCGATGCGCTTGCCGAGCGAAGTCAGCGACTCGCACCCACCCAGCCACACGACGATGAGACCCGCGAGCACGACGGCGTGCGCGCGGCGAAAGAACACTCGATTCATCACGAATAGACCTTGAGAGCAGGCTCGCCGATGCAGCCGGCGTCGCGGAGCGCGCTTCGGACGACATCGTGAAAGCGCGGCGACAATGGCGTGAGCGGGAGCCGCAGTTCGTTGTGGATCAATCCCATTTCGGCCAGCGCCCACTTGACCGGGATTGGATTCGCTTCGACGAAGAGCCGCGCGTTCAGGTTCATCAACTGCGCGTTCAGGCGCCGGGCGGTCACGACATCGTTGGCGAGCGCCGCGGAGCACAGGGCGGACACCGCTCGCGGCGCAACGTTAGCGGTCACCGAGATCACACCGTCACCGCCGAGCAGCATGAATGGCAGCGCCGTGTCGTCGTTACCCGAGTACAAGGCGAACTTCCTGCCTTCGGGCAGTCGATTACGCAAGTCGACAAGGCGCACGAAATCCGACGTGGCGTCCTTCATCCCGACGATGCCCGGAATTTCCGCCAGTCGGAGCACCGTATCGTTCGCGAGATCCGCGACGGTGCGGCTTGGCACGTTGTAGAGCAGCAGCGGCAAGTCGACCGTTTCGGCGATCGTCCGGAAATGCCGGTACAGGCCCTCCTGCGTCGGCTTGTTGTAATACGGCACGACCGAAAGGCAG
>DASSEA010000217.1:0-5591 GCA_035696805.1 Casimicrobiaceae bacterium | reverse complement strand
GGGGTCAGAGCAATAAGTCGCGCCATGAATTATTCGGCATGATCGAATAGTCCATCGCGCGACTTATTGCTCTGACCCCAAAGTCGACGCTGGAGAGTCCATCGCGCGACTTATTGCTCTGACCCCGAAGGGCCCGGATGGATGTTGTCCACCCACGGCACGTGCTCGGGATTCGGCTCGACGTTCGGCAAATCCAGGTTCACGACGACGGGGTCCTGCCCGCTTCTGCACAGCACGCACGACAGCGGCTCGGTGTCGCTCCCGTTGATCTCCTGGTGCGGCACGTACGGCGGTATGTAGATGAAATCGCCCGGGCCCGCCTCGGCGGTGAATTCGAGCCGCTCGCCCCACTTCATCCGCGCGCGCCCGCTGACGACATAGATGACGCTCTCGACCGGCCCGTGATGGTGTGCGCCGGTCTTTGCCTTCGGATGAATGACCACGGTGCCCGCCCACAGCTTCTCGGCGCCCATGCGCGCGTGCGTGATCGCGGCGGCGCGATCCATCCCGGGCGTTTGCGGCGTGTTCCGGTCGAGCTGGTCCGACGGAACCACCCGCACGCCGTGATGGCGCCATTTCGATTCGAAGGTCATCGGCGTTCCAGCTGCACGTTCGACTTCCCGAGGCCGCGAACGGTTCGGCAATTACAAGCTTAGGCCCAATCGATCTTTGGCGGTGGCCGCACCGGCCTTATCTTCGTGGAGTCGAGCCAGCTTCTGCGAGCCGCCATGTCACGCATCTACGTCATCCATGAAAACGACGCCTGGGTCGAGCCGCTGCGAGCGGCGTTTGCCGAACTGCGCGCGCCGTATGCCGAGTGGTTCATCGCCGACGGCACGCTCGACCTCCGCAGCGAACCGCCGGACGGCGTGTTCTACAACCGGATGAGCGCATCGTCGCACACGCGCGGACACCGCTACGCCGCGGAACTCACCGGTGGCGTGCTGGCCTGGCTCGAAGCGCACGGCCGGCGCCTCGTGAACGACGGACGCGCGCTTCAGCTCGAAATCAGCAAGATCGCCCAGTACACGGCGCTGTCGCGTCTCGGCATTCGTGTTCCGCACACGATCGCCGCCGTGGGCCGCGACCAGATTCTCGCGGCCGCCGGCAGGATGCGGGGCCGGTTCATCACCAAGCACAATCGGGCCGGCAAGGGCCTGGGCGTGCGCCTGTTCGAAGGCACCGATGCGCTGCGTGCGTACGTCGACGGCGCCGCGTTCGAGGATTCGGTCGATGGCATCACGCTGATCCAGCAGTACATCGAGGCCCCCGAGCCGTTCATCACGCGCGTCGAATTCGTCGGCGGCCGTTTCCTCTATGCCGTGCGCGTCGACACGTCGCTCGGGTTCGAGCTCTGCCCAGCCGATGTCTGTCAGGTCGGCGATGCGTTCTGCCCGGTCGGCGAAGCACCCGCGACAACGTCCGCACCTCGGTTTCGGATCATCGACGGATTCCGCCATCCGATCATCGAGCGGTATCGCCGCTTCCTGGCGGACAACGGCATCGGCATCGCCGGCATCGAGTTCATCACCGATCGCAATGGCGACGTGTATACGTACGACGTCAACACGAACACCAACTACAACGGCGACGCCGAGCAGGCTGCCGGAATCTTCGGCATGCGGGCGATCGCGTCGTACCTGGCGGGCGAATTGAAAATGCTCGCGCCTGCGCACACCGCCGTCCCCGCTGCCGCCTGACTTGCGCCGGTGAACGCCGCCGCCTGACGCGCGTTTCCCGTCTGCGGTTCCGCGGCGCCGCCAACTGCGCATCGCGGCGGTCGCTGCTGGCGTAACGGAGGATAATGGTCGTTTCGATCGAGGAGGCACCATGGCCAATCCCCGGGAAGTCGTCATCGTCAACGGCGCGCGCACCGCGATCGGTGATTACGGCGGTTCGCTGAAGGACATTCCACCGACTGAACTCGGCGCACGCGTCGTGCGCGAAGCGCTCGCGCGCGCGAAAGTCGATCCCACGCAGGTCGGGCAGTGCGTGTTCGGCAACGTCATTCACACCGAGGCGAAGGACATGTACCTGTCCCGCGTCGCCGCGATCAACGGCGGGCTCGCGCACGAAAGCGGAGCACTGACGGTGAACCGGCTGTGCGGCAGCGGGCTGCAGGCGATCGTCAGCGCCGCGCAGTACATCATGCTCGGCGACACGGACGTCGCGATCGGCGGCGGGGCTGAAAGCATGAGCCGCGCGGCCTACGCGAACGTCACGCAGCGCTGGGGCGCGCGGATGGGCGACACGAAGACGATCGACATGATGGTCGGTGCCCTCACCGATCCGTTCGACACCGTGCACATGGGCATCACCGCGGAGAATGTGGCGACCAAATGCGGCATCACGCGTGAACAGCAGGACGCGTTCGCCGTCGAAAGTCATCGCCGTGCCGTCGCCGCGAATGCCGAGGGCCGCTTCAAGTCGCAAATCATGCCGATCGAGCTCAAGAGCAAGAAGGGCCCGACGCAGTTCGACACGGACGAGCACGTGCGAAGCGATGCGACCGCCGAAGGCATGGCCAAGCTCAAGGCCGCCTTCGCCAAGGAGAACGGCACCGTCACCGCGGGCAACGCGTCCGGAATCAACGACGCCGCCGCTGCCGTCGTGCTGATGGAGGCGCAGGCCGCGCAACGCGCGAACCTCAAGCCGATGGCGCGTTTCGTCGCCTACGGTCACGCGGGCATCGACCCGAAGATCATGGGACTCGGCCCGGTCAGCGCCGTCCGGGCCGCGCTCAAGAAGGCCGGGCTGCGCATCGGCGACCTCGACGTCATCGAGTCGAACGAAGCATTCGCCGCGCAGGCGCTCGGCGTGAATCGCGAGCTCGAGCTCGATCCGGCGAAGGTGAACCCGAACGGCGGTGCTGTCGCCCTCGGCCATCCGATCGGCGCGACCGGTGCGATTCTCACGATCAAGGCGATGTACGAGCTGCAGCGCACGAACAAGCGTTACGGGCTGATCACGATGTGCATCGGCGGCGGCCAGGGCATCGCGGCCATCATCGAGCGGCTGTAACCGGATCGCTGCGACGAGCGGGCAACCGTAACCCACTCGCGGCGTGCGCGACGCACCGCTCCTGATCGTCGCGCTGACGGTTTCGCTGTATTGGCTGCGCGTCGGCGCGATGGTCGTTCGCGCCCGTCGGCACGACCACCACGACGTCGGCGTCATCCCCGAGCGGCCCGTCGAGCGCGCGATGTGGCTCGGGATCGTGCCGATCGTCGTTGCCTGGTGTGCACTGCCGTGGCTCGCGCTGACGCATGACGGCGGCCCGTTCGCGCTGCCCGAATTGGCTCGCGACACGCGCGTCTATCTCGTCGTTCGCTGGCTCGCGGCGCTGGCAGCCGTCGGATGCCTGCTGATGACGATCCGCTGCTGGCGCCGGATGGGGCGCGACTGGCGGATGGACATCAGCGATCGCAATACGACGCTCATCACCGACGGACTGTTCGCGCGGATCCGTCATCCGATCTACGCGTTCAGCATCGCGATGATGATTGCGACTGCCCTCGTGCTGCCGACGCCGCTGATGATCATCGTCGCCGCCGCCCACGTCGTGCTGATGAACGTCAAGGCCCGCAACGAAGAGGCGCATCTCGCGCGCATGCACGGCGAAAGCTACACGCGCTACGTCGCACGCACCGGCCGCTTCCTGCCGCGACCGATGGCACGCCATTCCTGAAGCGGCAATGCGCGCGCTCCGCGTTGGCGTCGCGGCCGCGCTGATCGCCGCATCACTCGCTTCACGGGTGGCGTTCGGCGAGCCGCCACCGCGACGCCTGCCCGCCGGGGAGGTTGCGCAACAGCTCAAGCGCCTCGATTGCACCCGCGTGTCGGCGGCCGAGGTTGCCGACGTGCTGAGCCATGTGCCGGCGCCCCGCATCGTGCTCCTGCAGGGAAGCGTTGCGATTGTCACGATGGAGCCGCTTGCGCGTTTCCTGATCGCGATGGGCTATCCGGAGGATAGACTGCGCAATCCTCGCGATGGCGAGTTGACGTACGCGAGCTTCATCGACGCCGCGGCACTCGCCGGCGCGCTCGCTTACGACTACGAGCAGACCGCCCAGGAGCCGATGCTGATCGGGCACAGCCAGGGGGGCGCCGTCGTGATCCGCGTGCTGCACGAACTCGCGGGCACGTTCCGCGACACGCTTGCCGTCGTCGATCCTTCGAACGGAAAGCCACTCGATCGAACGACGATCATCGACCCGTACACGCAGGCGGCGCGTCCCGTCGTCGGCATGCACGTGTCGTTCGCCGCCGCGCTTGCCACCGGATGGCTGCCGCGCGTGTTGCTCGGGCAGTGGACGATACTTCCGCACCTGCGCACGATTCCCGATTCCGTCAGCGAATTCACGGGTTTCGACGTGCCGGATGACCCGATCGCCGGGAACCTGCTTGGAATCTCACCGTACGTCGCAGCGGGCAAAGCGCGGGTGCGCAACGTCGTGCTGCCCTCGAACTACAGCCATGTCCGCCTGCCGCTCGTCGATCACCTGTCCAACGATCCGGCGCTCCGCACCTGGATCGATGCCTGGCGCCCCGGATCGCAGGGGCCGTTGCCGGAGGGCGACACGACGAACATCGCGCATGCCGCCGACCTCTGGTACAGCGTCAAACGTCACTGGTGCGAGCAGGCGCAGCGTTTGCTGGAGCTCCCGGGGTCATGAGGCGAATGTCGCGGCGCAGCCCCCGCCTTCGCATGGGTCAGCCGTCGATGGCGCTGTGACGGCTTGCGTGTGATGGACCGAACGAATACCGAAGCATGCTGGGAAACTCGGAAAATTTTGCAGCGTCCGCCGTGCAAAAAGCCGGCCGCTGGAAACGCGCGCCGGTGGCCCGTGCGCCCGATTGCACCGTGGCCGAACGGCGCGCCGCCATGAAACGCCTGCGCGGGCGGCTCAATGTGTTTCAGGCGACGATGCTCGACTGGCGGGAATTGCATCCGTACAACGCCGTCCACGCCGTGCGCATCGAGGGACGGCTCGCCATCGAAACGCTGGCGCGCGCGGTCGACGACACGCTGGAAGGCGCCGGGCTGACGGGGCTCGAACTGGACCGCGCCCGTGCCCGCTACGAATGGCACGGCGGCCCCTCGCATGCCGAGATCGAACGGATCGAGGGCCGCGGTGACTGGCAGCAAACGCTGGCCGCGACCTTCGAGCGGCATCTGAACCAGGCGTTTCCGGTCGACGGACGCATCGACCCGTTCCGCTTTTTCGCGATCGACGCCGGCGACGCGTTCTTCGTGGGCGTCGCGTACGATCACTTCGTCGCGGGCGGCGACTCGATCATCGCGCTGTTGAACGCGATCGCCGATCGCTACGCCGGTCGGCAGGCGACCGATGGCGCGATGGCGCTGTATCCGCCGACACATCGGCGCCTGCTCTTGCGGCACCCCTTGCGTTTCGCGCGCGGCATCCGGCGCCTCCCGTCTATGGCGGCGAGCTGCCGCAGGACGATTCGCCCACGCTATCGTTCGCTCGAAGACGGTCACAACGCGTTCACATTTTTCATGCTCGAGCCGTCGCGCTACGTGGCGTTGCGCGCTGCCGCCAAGGCGTGGGGCGTGACGCTTAACGACG
>DASSEA010000216.1:0-5873 GCA_035696805.1 Casimicrobiaceae bacterium | reverse complement strand
CGCGCGCCACGTCGTCTCGTACGCGGTCGGGCCGAGCGTGCGGACGATCATCGGCCGCCCCGGCAAGCCTAGAGGACCATCT
Organism: Casimicrobiaceae bacterium; assembly: GCA_035696805.1. Lineage (GTDB taxonomy): Bacteria > Pseudomonadota > Gammaproteobacteria > Burkholderiales > Casimicrobiaceae > VBCG01. The sequence continues at coordinate 5,791 of DASSEA010000216.1, read as the reverse complement.
TCACCATGGGGTGCGCCACGAGCTCCCGGTAGAGGTCGTCGAGCTGCTCGCGCGAGGTGGCGTTCACCGTTGCGGTGACGGAGAGCCAGTTGCCTTCCTTCGAGGCTCGCATCTCGAGCGTCGCGGGGTCGAAGTCGGGGGCGTGCTTGTGCACGACGTCGCTCACGGCCTGAGCGAAGCCGTCCTGCGTGCGTCCCATGATCTTGATCGGGAACACGCAAGGGAAGGTGAGCGCCGACTCCTTCTCTTCGGTGTGAAGGGCGTCCAGCGTGGGATTGGGCTTGGCGGTCATCGCGTGATTATGCGGGCGGGGGCGGGCATTTGCAACGGGAGCGCCGGCCGCCGCCTGGCGGCTACGGCCGGTACATGTACTCGCGCGTGAGCGGATGCGGCAGGCGGCCGTCCGCCATGGGCTTGCCCCCGAGGAGCTGCCAGAGCGAGAGCCACCCGCGATCGAACGCGTGCGCCGAGCCCGCCATGTAGATGCGCCACACCCGGTAGCGCTCCTCGCCCACTTCGCGCCGGGCCTCGTCCGCATGCGCTTCCAGCCGATCGACCCACTGCCACAGCGTCTTCGCGTAATGCTCGCGCAGCGCTTCTCCATCGACGACCTCGAGGCCCTGCGCGGCAAGCCCTTCCATCACGCGCGAGACATGTGCGAGCTCGCCACCGGGGAACACGTACTCCTCGATGAAGTCGCCCATGCCGCTGCCGAGGCTGCCGGTGTCGAGCCAGTTGTGCGTGATGCCGTGGTTCAACACGAACCCGCCCGGCTTCAGGACCCGCCCGATCTTGCTGAAATACTTGCTGAAACGCTTCACGCCGACGTGCTCGAACATGCCGACGCTCGCGATCTTGTCGAACGATTCGTCGTCGGGCAGGTCTTCGTAATCCAGGAGTTCGACGCGCACGCGTCCCGTCAATCCGAGCGCGGCGATCTGCGCACGCACGTGCTCGCACTGGTTGCGCGACAGCGTGATGCCCGTCGCCTGCACGCCGTAATGCTGCGCGGCCCAGAAAATCAGCGCGCCCCAGCCGCAGCCGATGTCAAGGAACCGCTCGCCCTCGGCGAGGCGCAGCTTGCGGCAGATGTGATCGAGCTTCTGCGCCTGTGCATCGTCGAGTGAATCGTCGGGCGTGCGGAAATAGGCGCAGGAATAGACGAGCCGCGAATCGAGCCACATCCGGTAGAACGCGTTCGACACGTCGTAGTGATGCGCGATGTTCGCCCGGTTGCTGCGCAGCCGGTGCTTGAACGAGACGAGGCGGTTGCGCGCGCTCGCGCCCGTCTGCGCGATGTCGCCGACCATCGATTCCGCGATCGCCAGCGCTCGACGCGCGCTGCCGGTGAAGTCGACATCGTCATGGACGTACGCCCGCGCCAGCCGGCCCATCGCGGGGGAGGCCAGCGCCTTCATGCCGGCCCATGTCCGCGCGATGATGTCGACTTCGGGTTGCGGCGACAGCGGCACCCGCGCGCCATCCGGAAGGACGACGGCAACCGGCAGGCCGCGGCCGGCGTAGCGATTCGCGATCAGCTTCTGCAGCGCTTCCGGCATCGTCCCTCGGGCTTCGCATGCGGGGGTCGAAAGTTTAGCAAGGCCGGGCCGCTGTTACAGTCCCCGGATGCCAGGTCACGGACGCACGCCCGAAAGCGATGCACCCGCGTTCGACGAGCGGCAACTCCGCGACGCGCTCGCGCAGTTCGCGACCGGCGTGACGATCGTCTGTGCGCGCGCCGCCGAAGCACGCTACGTCGGCTTCACCGCCAACTCGTTCAACTCGGTATCGCTCGCGCCGCCGCTCGTGCTCTGGAGCCTGTCGTACCGTTCGGCGAGCCTCGCGTCGTTCGAGGCGGCGGACCGCTACGTCGTGAACGTGCTGTCGACGGCGCAGGTGGAACTCGCGCGCCGCTTTTCACGTCCGCATGCCGATCGCTTCGCGAACGTATCGTTTCGGCTCGGCTGGGCGGACGCACCGCTGATCGACGGCTGCGTCGCGTGGTTCGAGTGCCGCCACTACGCGCGCCATCGCACCGGCGACCACATGCTGTTCATCGGCGAGGTGATGCGCGCCGAGCGCTCGCACGGTCGCGGCCTCGTGTTTCATCACGGGCATTACGGGACGACGGGCCGCCTGGTCGACGATTGACGAAGACTTTGGTGTCAGAGCAGTAAGTCGCGCGCCGCGGGGACTTTGGGGTCAGAGCAATAAGTCGCCCGCTGGCTGCCCGGAAGGGTCGTGATCTGTACCGTGCGACTTATTGCTCTGACCCCAAAGTCGCCTTCGCCTGCTGGAACGCTTCGTGGACACGCCGGAAGACCGGACCCGGGCGACCGCCGGCAAAGGGGCGCTCGTCGACGGTGGTGACAGCGAGCACTTCCTTCGTCGATGACGACAGCCACATTTCGTCCCCGCCCATCGCCTCCGCGTGCGTCACGGCGCGCACGTCGAGCGGCACGCCGGCGCGGGCTGCGATCTCGAGCGTCGCGTCGTACGTGATTCCGGGCAGGATCAGGTTGTCCTTCGGCGGCGCGACGACGACGCCGTCGTGCACGACCAGCACATTGGATGCGGACGCCTCGGTCAGGTGCCCGTCGCGGAACATGACGGTTTCGACGGCGTCCCGATCGACGGCGAGCTGTCGCATCAGCACGTTGCCAAGCAGCGACGTCGTCTTGAGATCGCAGCGCAGCCAGCGATTGTCCTGCGCGGTCACGACGGCGACGCCGCGTTCGATCTGCTCGCGCGTCGGCAGCACGAGCGGATTGCTCATCATGAACACCGTCGGCGCGACGCCCTTCGGAAACGCGTGGTCGCGCTTGGCGACACCCCGCGTGACCTGCAGGTACACGGCCTGATCGGCGAACGGCTGGCATTCGATCAGTTTACTGATGAGCTCCTGCCATTGCGCGTCCGCGTGGGGGTTCGCGAGTCGGATTCCGTCGAGGCTGTACTGCAGCCGCTTCAGGTGTTGTGGCATGCGAAACGGCCGCCGCCCGTAGACGGGCACCACTTCGTAGACGCCGTCGCCGTAGATGAACCCGCGGTCGAGCACCGAGACCTTCGCTTCGGTGATCGGCAGGAACTTTCCGTTCAGGTAAACCGTCTGCTCGTCCGCCATCGCTCGTCCCCGATTACGCGTGCCCCGTGTCGTGGTCGAAGGGCAATGCCGCGTTCGTCAACGGCTCGTGAACCAGAGCTTCACCGTGTCGACGGCACGCCCGAACAGGTTCGCAAGCGGCACCTCTTCGAGCGCGATCATCGGAAACTCGGCGACCGCCTGACCTTCCAGCGCGACTTTTACCACGCCGACCGGGTGCCCGCTCAACACCGGGGCAATCAGCGGCTCGCGCGATTCGAGCGTGAGCGCGAGCTTGTCGGCCTTGCCTTTCGGCAGCGTCAGGTAGCGATCGGCGACGAAGCCCGCGTTCACGTCGCGCTTCGCGCCCTTCCAGACGCGCAGCGTCGTGACCGGCTTGCCCGACTGGTAGAGCGACACCGTGTCGAACGCCTGGAATCCCCAATTCAGGAGCTTCTGGCTTTCGGCGGCGCGCGACGAATCGGACGCCGCGCCGAGCACGACCGACACGAGCCGCCGGTCGCCGCGCTTGGCCGATGCGACGAGGCACCACCCGGCGGCGTCGGTGTGGCCGGTCTTGACACCATCGACGTAAGGATCGGTCCACAGCAGCCGATTGCGATTCGACTGCGTGATGTTGTTGTAGCGAAACTCCTTCTGCGAATAGAGCGGATAGAACTCCGGATAGTCGCGGATCAACGCCGCCGCGAGACGCGCGATGTCACCGGCCGTCGAATAGTGCTGCGGATGCGACAGGCCCGTCGCATTCGTGAAGTGCGTCGATGCCAGCTTGAGGCGCGTCGCCTCCTCGTTCATTTTCGCGACGAAAGCCTCCTCGGTGCTTGCGACCGCTTCGGCGACGGCGACCGATGCATCGTTGCCCGACTGGATGATCACGCCATGAAGCAGCTCGTCGATGCTGACCGCCTTGCGCGGCTCGATGAACATTCGCGAGCCTTCGGCCTTCCACGCCTGCTGCGACACCTGCACCATCTGCGACGGCGTGATCGTCTTCGCGCGCAATGCGCCGAAGGCGACGTACGCCGTCATCAGCTTGGTGAGCGACGCCGGGTCGCGGCGCTCGTCGGGATTCGCAGCGCCGAGCGTCTGCCCCGACAGCGTATCGACGAGCACCCACGAGGCCGCGGCAATCGTGGGCGCAACCGGGGCACCGGGCGCCTGCAGGACGACCGGTGGCGTCGCCGGTGCCGGCGCAGGCGCGCTCGAAGGCGGCGCTTTCGCGGCGATGACGACGGAAGGTTGGGCGGTCGCGGGAACTGCGAGGACAGCGGCGGTTACGAGCGCGCAGGCAAGCGTGAACGGGCGCATGGACAGCGATCGGAAACGGCGAATTATACTGAACGCATGTCGATGCATGCGATTCGAATCGCCTTCGCGCAAACCGCTCGACATCGGTCACGCGCGGAAGTGCTCATGTGCGCAGTTGCAGTCGGCATCATCTGCATGAGCGTCTCGAGCGCGCACGCTCACGACACCGACGCGCAGGAAGGCGCGCTCGGCTCGCTCGTCGACGCCGAACTCGCTTTTGCGCGAATGGGCAGCTCGCGCGGCGTCCGAGGCGTTCCTCGCGAACTTTGCCGAGGACGGCGTCGTCTTCGAGCCCGCGCCGGTGCGCCTGCGCGAAACGTGGCGCGCGCGCCCTGCGCCTGCCGACCCTCTCGCGGTCAAGCTCGCCTGGTCACCCGCCCAAGCGGGCGTCGCGCGAAGCTTCGACCTCGGTTACACCACGGGTCCTTACACGTTGACGAGCACCGCGCACCCCGACGCGATCCGACACGGTGTGTTCTTCTCGGTATGGAAGCGCGAACGCGGGAAGCCCTGGCAGGTCCTGCTCGACCTCGGCGTCGCAACGCCCGCACCGGTCGATTTCGTCGCGCTCGGTGCTGCACCGCGGCCACAATTCAAGGGCCGCGCGACGCCCGGCGTCGAGCGCCGTCGACTGCTCGCGCTCGAAGGATCACCGTTGGCTGCGAACGCGCGCGCGCGGACGCCGAATGCGTACGCGCAGTTGCTCGGCGCCGACGCCCGCCTGCATCGCAATGGGTCCGCGCCGATCGCGCCGCGTGGCGAAGTCGCTCGCGAAATGGCGCGCCGCATGTCGAGCGTGTCGTGGACACCGCTCGATGCGCGAGTCTCGAATGCCGCCGACCTGGCGGTCACGTGGGGCCGGTACCGCCAGATCGATCACACGCAGCAGACGCAGGACGGCTATTACGCGCACCTGTGGCTGCGCGACGTCCGCGGTGCGTGGCGGCTCGCCTACGATATCGCCGTACCCGAGTCGCCCTGACGTCGCGGTTCGCGCCGCGATGAAGGCGGGGTCTGCGGCCGCCACGGAATAGCGCTGCGTTCGTCGTTGTTTGCCCGCCATGAGCCGTCGATGGAGGCCACGATGAAACGCATGCTCAACACGCTCGCCGCGATCGCGCTCGCGCTCGGCGCCGCTTCGGCGCACGCGGCGTTTCATCTGTTTCGCATCGACCAGGTCTATTCGAACGCCGACGGTTCGGTCCAGTACGTCGTGATGCGCGAAGCGACGGGCACCGACGGTGAAAACTTCTGGGCAGGGAACTCGCTGCGCTCGACGGCCGGGGCGAACACGCAAACCCTGGTGTTCCCGACCAACCTGCCCTCCGTGAGCACCGCGAGTCGCAGCGTGCTGATCGCGACCAGCGGGTTTGCCGCGTT
>DASSEA010000215.1:0-13023 GCA_035696805.1 Casimicrobiaceae bacterium | reverse complement strand
CAGGCCGACGACATGACGGTGCTTGCGCTTCGGTGGTCGCCTTCGGGGTCAGCGCAATAAGTCGCGCGCGTCGACTTTGGGGTCAGAGCAATAAGTCGCGCCCGCAGATCGCGACCCAGCCGGTAACTCGTCGCGCGACTTATTGCTCTGACCCCAAAGTCAAGCGTGACCCCAAAGTCGGTTCAGCGAACGACGATTTCCACGCGGCGGTTGCGAGGCTCGGCGACGCCATCGGCCGTCGGGACGAGCAGTTCGCGCTTGCCGCGGCCGACGGCGACGATGTCGGCTGGCGCGATTCCGCGCTGAATGAGGGCCGAACGAATCGTATCGGCGCGCTGGCGCGCGAGCGCGTCGTTGAACTGATCGCTGCCCACGGCGTCGGTATGGCCGACGACGACGATGTCGGCGACCTTGCGATCCTTGAGATCGGCGAACACCTGTTCCAACACGGTCTGCGACGCCTCAGTCAGCACGTCCGACCCTTCGACGAAGTAGAGCGTGAACGACGCGGACCGCGCCGGCTGCGCGTCGAGCGCCGAACGGAACGACGACGCAATTTCCGACTCGTTCGAGCGGTAGATCCACGGCTCGGCGGGCGTGAGCTCGGTGGCGGCGTACGGCTGATCGAGGACCACCTGCCGATCGCCGCGCTTCACGATGACGACCGTTTGGCGCCCATCCTTGTCAGGCAGCAACACGATGCGTTCGCTCGGCCACGTGCAACCCCCGACCAGTGCCGCGAGCGCGTACGCGGTCAAGCGGCGGCCACCGAACGAATTCATTGCACGCTGACGACGAATTCGGTGCCGCGCACGCCGAGAATGGCCGACGGCGTGCTCAACGTCATTGCGTCGGGCGACTGCTTCGCCAGGCGACCGGACACGACGGCGAATGTGCCGCGTCGCAGCGATGCGTCGAAACGCCCCTGGTTGGTCGTCGAATCGAATTCGTAGCGATCGAGTGCGAGCACGCTGTTCGGACCCGCCGACAGCAGCGAGTTGTCGGTCATCGTGATGCCGACCGCGCCGTCGCTGCCGGTGCGCACGACGTCGGACGTTTGCAGGCGCGCGCCGGTCTCGCCGGGCAGCGCCTGGCCTGCACGGTCGATCGTCACCTGCCCCCGCGAGACCTTGACCTGACCGATGTCGACTGCTAGCACCGGCACGGCCACCAATCCCCCCGCGATCAACGCCAACCCCATTGCCTTTCGCAGCATCGTATCCTCCACTCGACGGCCGGCGGCATCGCCGACGCCGTTATTGTAGATACAATGGCACGCGCCTGCGCCCGATGCGTCTGGCCACCGACCGATCAATGCCATCGCCTTCCGATCCTCGGACGCTCGAGCCGCTGACCGCTTCGATCGGGGCCGTGCGTTCGTTTCCCGCACGCTATTCGATCATCCCCGAAACTGCGCGCTTCATCGAAACATTCTGCGCAAGTCACGACGTCGGACGTGACGACGGCCTGCGCCTTGCGCTGATCGTCGAGGAACTGGTCGCCAACACGATCGTGCACGGACACGGAGGCGAATCGGACGCGCCGATCGTCATCGGGTTCAGCGTTGCGGCGGATGCCGTCACGTTGCGTTACGAAGACACCGCGCCGGCATTCGATTTCGCGGCGGCGCTGGCGCAAACGATCGATCCACTCGACGTCGAATTCGACCTGCGCCCGGTCGGCAATCTCGGCTTGAGACTGCTTTCACATTACGCCGACAGCGTGAGTTACGCGCGGACAAGCGGCCGCAACCAGATCACGCTGACGCTGCGGCGCTCGCCGTAGTCGAGCGCGCTTCACCCGCTTCGTGCCGCGATGGCACATGCCTTGCGTCGATCTTCGTATCGACGACGAGGAGAAACCCATGGCGCGCAGCACGTTGAACACGACCGGCGAAAGCAATCCCTCGGTCCGCAAGGGTCACGGCACGGGTGCGCTCGGACCGAGCGACTCGACCGACAGCGGAAGCGACATCGTCGGCGGTCCTGGCCTCAATCGCGATGACGGTCTCCCGTTTGAGCGCGGGACGACTTCCGATCCCGACGTCGATGCCCCGGGCACGACGGCCGGACCCGACATCGGCGACGCCGACCTCGACAGCGACAGCGACCGCTACGGAACGGGCGAACGCGGTGCGGCGGGGCGCGATTCCACCGAACCCGTCGACGAAATGCTCACCGAGCACGACGGCGACGACGTCGAATCGATCGACGAATCGGTTCCGGCGCGTGATGCGCTCGATGTCGAGTCCGACGACATGCCGGAACAGGAAACCGAAGCCGTCGAATCGATATCGCGGCGCCGCGACATCAACGGCGCGGTGAGGCGACGGCCGACCCGCTGAAAGATGTCCTCGCCCGTGCAATATTTGCGCGGGCAGGCGTAACCGTTACACGTCCGCCCGACGGCGTGCCGACCATGCGGCGCGAATTCGCGCGCCGTGCAGGTTGACGACGAGGCCGGCGAACATGAGCAGACCGCCGACCGCCTGCATCGGCGCAAGCGATTCGCCGAGGAACAGCGCGCCGCTCGCAAGTCCTGACACGGGGATCAGCAACGCGAACGGCGAGATCAGCGCCGTTGGATAACGGTGCAGCAGTCGCGCCCACGACGCGAAACCGAACAGCGTCGCGACATACGCCATGAAAAGCGCGCAGCCCCAGGTGAGCGCGCTCGCCGAGAGCACCGCGCGCACCATGTCGGGCCCGCCCTCGAAGACATACGCGGCGATGCCGAGCGGGATCGGAGGAACCAGGCTCGACCACACGACGAGCGCGAACATGGCTTCGTCGTGCGCGCCCGCGGCGCGCTTCGCCACGATGTTGCCGGTGGCCCACGCAAGCGCGGCGATGACGACGAGCACGAGGCCGATCAGCGTCGACGATTGACCCTCGTGCATCTTGTACGCGGCGAGCACGACGACGCCGGCGGCCGCGATGATCGCACCCGCGACGTTTTCGCCATGGAGCCGATCGCCGAGGAATGCGATGCCGAGACCGATCGTGAAGAAAACCTGGATCTGGATCACGATCGACGACAGCCCGGCCGGCATGCCGAGCTTCATCCCGAGAAACAGCAGGCCGAACTGGACGACGCCGATCGCGAGGCCGTAACCGACGACGAAGCGCGTCGGCATCTGCGGCCACGGGATGAAGAACACGAGCGGCACGGCGGCGAAGAAAAAGCGCATCGCCGCCAGCGCGAACGGCGGGACTTCGCGCAGTCCGACTTTGATCGGCACGAAGGAAAAGCCCCACACCGCGACGACGACCAGGATCAGCGCGAGATCGCGCGGCGCAAGGCGAGCCTTCACGACGGCGAGCGTACCATCCGCAGGTGACCGGCAGGTTCGTCGCCGCATGCGCCGGCGTGCGCTCGCGGCATAATGCCGGTCATGCAGAACACCACGCGCTTCGCCGCCGATCGCGCGCTCGACATCGTGTGCCTCGGCCGCTTCGGCGTCGACTTCTACGCGCAGCAGATCGGTGCGCGCCTCGAGGACGTGACGAGCTTCGCGAAGTATCTGGGCGGCTCGTCGGCAAACACGGCGTTCGGATGCGCACGGCTCGGGCTCAAGGCGGGATTGATCTCGCGCGTCGGCGATGACGCGATGGGGCGCTTCCTCGTCGAAACGATCGCCCGCGAAGGCTGCGACGTCAGCCACGTCGGCGTCGATCCGGCGCGCCTGACCGCCGCCGTCGTGCTCGGCATCAAGGACCAGGACACGTTTCCGTTGATCTTCCTGCGCGAGAACTGCGCGGACATGGCCATCGGCGAGGGCGAGATCGAGGAGCGGTACATCGCGCAAAGCCGTGCGCTGCTGATCACCGGCACGCATTTCTCGACCGAATACATCCACGGCATCAGCAGCCGCGCACTCGATCACGCCCACGCGCATGACGTACGCACCGTGCTCGATATCGACTATCGCCCGGTGCTGTGGGGCCTCACCAAGCGCGGCGACGGCGAGACGCGCTACATCGCGTCCGACACGGTCACCGCGCACCTGACGAAGCTGTTGCCGCGGTTCGACCTCGTCATCGGCACCATCGAGGAATTCAACATCGCAGGAGGCAGCGCCGACATCCTGCAGTCGCTGACCGAGATCCGCCGGCACACGCGGGCCGTGCTCGTCGTCAAGCGCGGGCCCCTCGGCTGCGCGGTGATCGACGGCGCGATTCCTCGCTCGCTCGACGATGCGTTCAACGGCAGCGGCGTGAGGGTAGAGGTCCTGAACGTGCTCGGTGCGGGCGATGCGTTCTCGTCGGGCTTTCTCTCCGGCTGGGTGCGCGGCGAGGACTACGCGGCCTGCGCACGCTATGCCAACGCGTGCGGCGCGCTTGTCGTGTCACGTCACGGCTGCGCGCCGGCGATGCCGACGCGGATCGAACTCGATCATTTCCTCGCGCATTCGGCTGACATTCCGCGCCCCGACCAGGATGCGACGCTCACGCGACTGCACCGCGTCACCGCGCCGCGCACGCCGCGTCCCGAGGTGCTCGCGTTCGCGTTCGACCATCGACGGCAGTTCTTCGAGCTCGCGCAGCAGACCGGCGCGTCCGAAGCGCGCATTCCGCGGCTGAAGACGTTGTTCGTCGAGGCGGTCGCCGAACTGGAAGCGGCGCGCGGATGGCAGGGGCGCATCGGCATCCTCTGCGACGATCGCTACGGCCAGGCGGCGCTCAGCGCGGCGACCGGCCGTGGCTGGTGGATCGGTCGCCCGGTGGAGTTGCCGGGATCGAATCCCGTCGTGTTCGAGCACGGCCGCTCGATCGGCACGACGCTGATCGGCTGGCCGCAGGAGCATATCGTCAAGTGCCTCGTCCAGTATCACCCCGACGACGCGATCGGGAACCGGCTCGAGCAGGAAGCGCAGATTCGCGCGTTGTACGATGCCGTCCAGGCGAGTGGCCACGAGTTGCTGCTGGAAATCATTCCCCCGAAAGCATTGCCCCGCGAGCCGGATAGCGTCTATCGCGCGCTGAAGCGCCTGTACAACCTGAACGTGTTTCCCGAATGGTGGAAGCTCGAGCCGATGGACGCCGCGCAGTGGCAGGCGATCGACGCGCTGATCGCGGAACGCGATCCCTATTGCCGCGGCGTCGTGCTGCTCGGTCTGAATGCACCGATCGACACGCTCGCCAAAGGCTTCGCCGATGCGCGGCACAGCGCGACGTGCCGCGGCTTTGCCGTGGGCCGCACGGTATTCCAGGAACCGGCGACGAAATGGTTCGCCGGCGCGATCGACGACGCTGCGTTGAAGCAGGCAGTGCGCGCGAATGTCGAAGCGCTCGTCGACGCGTGGCGCGACGCGCGCGCGCCGCTCACGACACAGCGGAGCTGGGATGCGTGCCGTGCCGTTTCGGAAGGGGGAGCCCGACGTGCCTGATACCGTGAGGCTCACAATGGCACAGGCGCTCGTCCGTTACCTGGCGGCGTTGCGCGGCAGCGCCGACGACGGCGATGCGCCGCTCTTCGCCGGTATCTTCGCCATCTTCGGCCACGGCAACGTTGCCGGCATCGGCGAAGCGCTGTTCGCGCATCGCGATGCATTTCCCACTTATCGAGCGCACAACGAACAGGCGATGGCGCATGCGGCGATCGCCTACGCGAAGGCGCACATGCGGCGGCGAATGCTGGCGTGCACGACGTCGATCGGTCCCGGTGCGACCAACCTCGTCACGGCGGCAGCGCTGGCGCACGTGAACCGCCTGCCGGTGCTGTTGCTGCCGGGTGATATTTTCGTCACGCGCGCTCCTGATCCGGTGCTGCAGCAGGTCGAGGACTTCGAGGACGGAACGGTCTCGGCAAACGACTGCTTGCGTCCGGTCTCGCGTTACTTCGATCGCATCATGCACCCGGCGCAGTTGCTGACGGCGTTGCCGCGTGCCATTCACGCGCTGACCGATCCGGCGCTGTGTGGGCCCGTGACGCTCGCGCTGCCGCAGGATGTGCAGACGATGGCATGGGACTATCCCGCGGAGTTTTTCGCGCCCGCGCCCGTTCGCTTTGAAGGCCCGCCGCCGATCGCCGCCGAACTCGCCGCGGCCGCCACCATCCTGCGTGCGGCAAAGCGGCCGTTGATCGTCGCCGGAGGAGGCGTGCTGTATGCCCGCGCGACGCGCGCGCTGCGCGCGTTTGCCGAGCAGCACGGCATTCCCGTCGGCGAGACGCAGTCCGGCAAGGGTGCGCTCGCGTGGGATCACCGTTTGCAGCAGGGTTCGATCGGCGTCACCGGATCGACGGCTGCGAACGCGCTCGCGCGCGAGGCGGACGTCGTCGTCGGCATCGGTACGCGGCTGCAGGACTTTACGACCGGCTCGCATTCGATGTTCTCGGTCGCGCATCTCGTCAGCATCAACGTCAATCGCTTCGACGCGCAGAAATGGCGCGGCCTCGCCGTCTGTGCGGACGCGGCCTCCGCGTTGCCGGCGTTGTCGGAGGCGCTCTCGGGCTGGTGCGCCGACGCGGCATGGACCCGCCGCGCCGAGGAAGCGGCCAACGGCTGGCGCGACGACGTCGCGCGGATCACGGGCGCGCGCGATGTCGAGCGGCCCTACGAAGGCGACGTCATCGGCGCCGTGCAGCGTTCGTCGAAGGATTCGCCGACGCACGACATCGTCGTCTGTGCGGCCGGCACACTGCCCGCCGAATTGCACAAGCTATGGCGGACCGGGACGCCCGGCGGGTATCACATGGAGTACGGCTACTCGTGCATGGGCTACGAGATCGCCGGCGGTCTCGGCGTCAAGATGGCGCATCCGGACCGCGAGGTCATCGTCCTGCTCGGTGACGGCAGCTACCTGATGCTCAACTCGGAGCTCGCGACGTCGGTGATGCTCGGCCACAAGCTCGTGGTCGTCGTCCTCGACAACCATGGCTTCGGCTGCATCAACCGGTTGCAGCAGGCGTGCGGCGGCGCGCCGTTCAACAACCTGTTCGAGGATTGCGTCCGCAACGACCCCGCGCTGCCGGCGATCGACTTCCCCGCGCATGCGATCGCACTCGGTGCCCGCGGCGAAAACGTCGGGAACATCGCCGAACTGGAAGCGGCGCTTGCGCGCGCACGGGCGTCGGAGCGAACCTATGTGATCGCCATCGAGACCGACCCGGACCGGACGACGGCCGAAGGCGGCTGGTGGTGGGACGTCGCGGTGCCCGAGGTGTCGGCGCGCGCGAAGGTCCGCGAAGCGCGTGCACGCTACCAGCGCGAACGTTCGGAGCAGAAGCCGTGATGATTGCGCGCGGCGCGACATGCATGTGCACGCAGGCATCGGCGCTGATCGGATGATCGGATGAGGCCTGGCTTCGACGTGCGGATCGGCATCAATCCGATCTCCTGGAGCAACGACGATCTGCCGTCGCTCGGCGGGGAAACGCCGCTCGACGTCGCGCTTGCCGAAGGCGCGCAGATCGGTTATCGCGGGTTCGAACTCGGCAACAAGTTTCCGCGCGAGCCTGCCGCGCTGCGCGCAGTACTTGAGCGACATGGTCTCGCGCTCGTTTCCGGCTGGTACTCCGGCAGGCTCGCGGAGCGCGACGTCGACGCCGAAATCGCTGCCGTCGGTCCGCATCTGCATCTTCTCGCCGAAGGCGGCGCGGACGTCATGGTGTACGGCGAGGTTGCCGGCAGCATTCAGGGGGCGCGCGCGCCGCTCTATCAGCGACCGCGTTTCGCGCGCGCCGCGCAATGGCGCGAATACGCGGAACGCGTGACGACCTTCGCGCGCTACACGCTCGATCACGGCGTGCGGCTTGCGTATCACCACCACATGGGCGCGTACGTCGAAACGCCGTCGGATGTCGAGCGTCTGATGGAGAACACCGGCGACGCGATGGGCCTGCTCTTCGACACCGGTCACATGACCTTTGCCGGCGGGGACGCCGTCGACATGCTCGGCAAGTACGTGCAACGCGTCTGCCACGTCCACTGCAAGGACGTTCGGCCCGACGTCATCGCGCTTGCGCGAAACCGCGACTGGAGCTTTCTCGAGTCGGTGATCAACGGCGCCTTCACCGTCCCGGGCGACGGCACCGTGGACTTTCGCGGCGTCGTCGACACGCTTCGTCGCGCGGGCTATCGCGGATGGCTGGTCGTCGAGGCCGAGCAGGACCCGGTCGTCGCGCCGGCGTACCGCTATGCCGAGATGGGTTACCGCCACTTGGCGCGGCTCGTCCGCAACGGCAGCGCGGCGTCGTAAGGGATCGGAGGATCCGATGAGCCTGCTCGTCAAGGCGCGACGCGAAGGTCGCGACATCGTCGAAGTGACGCCGCGCTCGGCCGGCTGGCGTTACGTCGGTTTCTCGGCGCACCGGCTCGCCGCAGGCGAAACGATGGCGCTCGATCGCGCTGACAGCGAAGTCTGCATCGTCGTGCTCGGCGGCACGGTGTCGATTCAACGCCAGGACGAACGCTGGACGGACGTCGGCGAGCGTCGCGACGTGTTCGACGACCTCCCGCCGTACGCACTGTATCTGCCGAACGGCGACGGGATCCGCGTGCGGGCGCACACCGCGGCGGAGATCGGCGTCGCGAGTGCGCCCGGGCCCGGGGATGTTCCGGCGCGCCTGATCGAGCCGTCGACGATGAAGCGCTTTGCACGCGGCAGCGGGCTGAACGAGCGTTTCGTCTGCGACATCCTGCCGCAGAACGAACCCGCGGGACACCTGCTCGTCGTCGAAGTGCGCACGCCGAGCGGTCATTCGTCGAGCTATCCGCCGCACAAGCACGACACCGACAACCTGCCGCAGGAAAGCTCGCTCGAGGAAACGTACTACCATCGGCTGAAGCCCGCGCAGGGTTTTGCGTTCCAGCGCGTGTATACCGACGACCGCTCGCTCGACGAGTCGGTGGCCGTCGAGGATCACGACGTCGTGATGGTGCCGCGCGGTTACCATCCGGTCGTCGTTCCGTACGGCTACGAATCGTATTACCTGAACGTCATGGCCGGGCCGCGCCGCGAATGGCATTTCCGCAACGACCCCGCGCATGAATGGATGCTGAAGCCGGTGTCGGAGGTGTAATCATCGCGTCACTCCGCCCGGGCTCGGCGAAGCAACAGCGATAATTGCACTTCGGACACCGCGAAACGAGAGAACACCAATGATCGATGTGGCACTGTTCGGTGCGGGCAGGATCGGCACGATTCACGCGGGCAACGTCGCGCGCCAACCGGGCGTCCGGCTGCAATATGTCGTCGACGTCGACGCACAAGCGGCGAAGAAGCTGGCCGAGCCGTACGGCGCGAAGGTCGCCGACGCGGAAACGGTCTTCAACGACGCCGCCGTCGGCGCCGTCGTCATTGGCTCATCGACCGATACGCATGCGGACCTGATCCTGCGCGCAGCAGGAGCGCGCAAGGCGATCTTCTGCGAAAAGCCCGTCGACCTCGCGCTCGATCGCGCGCGCACGTGCGCCGAAGCGGTGCGCGCGGCGGGCGTCACCTGCCTGATCGGCTTCCAGCGCCGCTACGATCCGACGTTCGCCGCGCTCAAGGAGCGCATCCGGCAGGGCGAGATCGGCGAGCCCGAGATGCTGATCGTCACGAGCCGCGATCCGGCCGCGCCGCCGGTCGATTACATCAAGCGCTCCGGCGGCATTTTCAAGGACATGCTGATTCACGACTTCGACGTGTTTCGCTGGATCCTCGACGACGAGGCGGTCACCGTGTACGCGACCGGAAGCTGCCTCACCGATCGCGTGATCGAGTCGGCGGGCGACATCGACGCAACGGCGGTGACGATCCGCACGCGCCGCGGGCGCCTCGCGCAGATCAACACGATCCGGCGCGCCGCGTATGGTTACGACCAGCGCTTCGAGGTGCTCGGCAGCAAGGGCATGCTGCAGGCCGGCAATCATCGACCAACCGAAGTGACATTGTGGTCGTCGGGCGCAGTGGCCGCGGACAAGCCCGAATATTTTTTCCTCGAACGCTATCGTGCCGCGTACGCAGCCGAAATGGCGCACTTCTTCGACGTGCTCGCCGGACGCGCGAGCGCGCGCACGTCGATCGACGACGGCGTGAAGGCGCTGGCCCTCGCCGAGGCCGCGACCACCTCCTGGCGCGAACGGCGGATCGTCGAGCTATGAACCGCCTGCGTGCAGGTATCGTAGGCCTCGGCCGCATGGGCCGTCGTCACGCAGAGAATCTCGCGCGGCGCGTGCCGAACGCCGAACTGGTCGCGGCGTGCGACCCGAGCGCGGACGAACTCGCGTGGGCCGAGCGTCAGCTGGGCGTCGCGCATCGCTATACCGACTACGCGGCGATGCTCGCGCAGGCCGATCTCGAAGCGGTGTTCATCGTCACGCCGACGACGCTGCACGCGCAGCAGATCGTCGATGCGCTGCGCGCGCGCAAGCACGTGTTTTCGGAGAAGCCGCTGTCGCTCGACATCGCCGAATGCCAGCGCGTCGAGGCCGAAGCGGCTTTGCAGCCCGACCTCAAGGTGATGATCGGTTTCGTGCGGCGGTTCGACACGAGCTTTCGCCACGCGCACGCGCGCATCCATCAAGGGCACATCGGGCGGCCGCTGATCGTGCGGTCGCACACGCTCGACAAGCACGACCCGAGCGGGTACTTCGTCAAGTATTCGAAATCGAGCGGCGGCATTTTCGCCGACATGAGCGTGCACGACATCGACGCGGCGCGATGGCTGCTGAACGCGCCGATGACACCGTCGCGCGTGTTCGCGAGCGGGATGATTGCGCTGAACGAGGGCCTGCGCGAATTCGACGACGTCGACAACGGCGTCGCCACCTGCGAGTTCGCGACCGGGGAAATCGCGGTGATTTCGGCCTCGCGCACGATGGCGCACGGCTTCGAATGCCTGACGGAAGTCGTCGGCACCGAAGGCCGGATCACCGTCGGCGGCGAGGGCCGCTTCGACCACGTCGTGATCGCCGATGCGCACGGCGTGCGGCACGAGTGCACGCCGACGTTCTACGAACGGTTCGAGGATGCGTTTCTGCGCGAGGACGTCGAATTCGTGCAAACGGTGCTCGACGACCGCGATCCGCCGCTCACGCTGCGCGACGCCACGGAAGCGACGCGCATCGCGCTCGCGATGCAACAGTCCTTGCGCGAAAAGCGCGTCATAGCGTTCTGAACCCTGCGCGCTCTCGGGTCGACAGCCCGATCTTGAGATAGGCTCCGCCGTGACCGAACTCGCGCGCTGGCTGGTCGTGGCGATGCTCGCCTCGGCGTCGGTCGCGTTCGCGCAAGAGGTCGACGTCGTTTGCGGCGTGCCGATCACGTGGTGCGAGACGCTCGGCACGCTGTTTCAGAACGAGACGGGCATCCGTGTCAACATGACGATGAAGGATGCGCACGACGCGCTCGCGCATCTCGCCGCCGACAAGGGCGCCCCCCGTCATGATGTCTGGTACGCGGGAGACGGCGTCTCGCACGCGCAGGCGGCAGCGGCGGCGCTGACCGATACCTACCGATCGCCGCGCCTCGCCGATCTCCGGGAGTTCGCGGTGCGCCAGGCAGAGCAAACGGATGGGCACAGCGTGGGCATCCACGCTGCCGTACTCGGGATCGCGTACAACGCGCGGACGCTCGCGCGCAAACGGCTGCCGACGCCGAGTTGCTGGGCGGATCTCGCGCGTTCGGACTATCGTGACGAGTTGCAGATCGCGAATCCTGTCTCGTCGTCGACCGCGTACCTGATGCTCGCGTCGCTGGTGCAGATCTTCGGCGAGGAGCGTGCGTTCGAACTGCTGCGCGGCATGCACGCCAACGTGAAGGCGTACCAGCGCACCGGCAACGGCCCGATTCGCGCGCTCGCACGCGGGGAGACGGCGGTCGCCGTGACGATGCTTAACGACGCTGCCGTCGAAGTGGCGAACGGCTTTCCGGTCACGATGGTCGTTCCCTGCGAAGGCGCCGGTTACCGGGTCGAGGCGATGAGCGTCGTGCGCGGAGCGCCGCATGCCGCGGAGGCAAAACGTTTCTACGACTGGGCGCTCGCGCCGGCGGCGCAGAAGATCGCCGCGGATCTCGGGCATTTCGAATTGCCGGCGAACAGGAGCGTGGCGGCCCCGCCCACGGCGCCTTATTGGACGTTGGTCACGCTCGTGCCGCTCGATGCGCGCAGGTTCGATGCCGCGGGCGAACGGAAACGGCTGCTCGAGAAGTGGAATCACGACGTGCTTGTTCAGCCTCGCTGATGACTCGCGCAGCGTACGCACGCGCGCTCGGCGATGAGGCCGAACATGCGCTTCGCGACGGAGGCGTCGATGGATGACCGTTATGCGTTCGCGCAGGCGCTCGCGCGGCACGCAGGCGCGCTCGCGCACCGCTACTGGCGCGATCGCGCACGGCTTACAATCGAGCTCAAGGGCCCACAGGATTTCGTGAGCCACGCCGATCGCGACGTCGAGACACTGCTTCGTCGCGAGATCGCCGGCGCGTACCCGGACGATGCATTCCTCGGCGAGGAAACCGCCGCATCGTTCGCCGGTCCGCTCGATCGCTGCTGGATCGTCGATCCGATCGACGGCACGCACAACTTCCTCCGCGGCGTTCCGTACTGGAACGTCGCGATTGGCTACGTCGAGCAGGGGCGCGCACGCATCGGCGTCGTGTTCGACCCCGTGCACGACGAGCTGTACCGCGCGCAACGCGACGACGGCGCCTGGTGCGACCACGGCGGCCACGCGAACCGCTTGCACGTCGCGGCCACGTCCGACCTGCCCGGCGCGTTCGTCGCGCTCGGTCACCACGACCGTGCACCGAGCGAGCGCCATCTGGCGATTCGCCGCCGGATGATGGAGCTCGGCATGTCGATGCGCAATTTCGGGTCGGGCGCGCTGCAGCTGGCGCACGTCGCTGCCGGACGTCTCGACGGATTCATCGAGCTCGAGCTGTCGATCTGGGACGCGATCGGCGCGCTCCTCATCGTCGAAGAGGCCGGGGGTCGCACCGCGCCATTCGTGCCGTCGCCGATCACCGCCAAGGCCGTGTGCGTCGCCGGCACGCCGGGCATTTTCCAGCACCTGATGGATCTGGTGGAACCGAC
>DASSEA010000214.1:0-3527 GCA_035696805.1 Casimicrobiaceae bacterium | reverse complement strand
CCTCGACCGCGCGCCGCATCGCGAGCAGCGTCGCCCGCAGGATATTGAGCGTGTCGATCTCGCCAACGTCGCTCGCGGCGACCGCCCAGGCGATGGCCTTGGCGCGGATGTTCGCGGCGACGTCCTCGCGTTCGTCGGGCGTCATCACCTTCGAATCGCGAAGCCCGCGCACGCGGCGGGCGGGATCGAGGATCACCGCGGCCGCCACCACCGGGCCGGCGAGCGGCCCGCGTCCTGCTTCATCGATCCCTGCAATCAGCACGCGAATCGTCCTGTTCCTGGATTACCGCCGTTGGCTTCAACCCTGCATTGCGATCCTGCGCGTACCGTGCGCGAGCGCGTCGTCCAGCTCCTCGAGCACGGCGGTCGCTGCCAGCCGCCCCGTATCCTGCGCAAGCGCGGCGCTCATTTCACCGAACAACGTCTCGAGTCGCCTGCGTGTGACCGTGTCGTCGAAAAGGTTCAGCGCCGCCTGCGCAAGAGTGCCCGGAGTCGCGTCATCCTGCAAGAGCTCCGGAACGACAAATCGGCCGGCGAGCACGTTGGGAAGTCCGACCCACGGCACCAGAAGCTTGCGGCGAACGATCCGCGCAGTCGTCGCGCTCACGCGATAGAAGATGACGTGCGGACAGCGTGCGAGCGCGGCTTCGAGCGTCGCCGTTCCGGACGCGACCAGTGCAACGTCGGCTGCGCGCAGCGCGTCTCCCGCATGGCCGTAAAGAACGGTCAGTGGCAGCGCGTCGAATCCACCGCGATGCTGCGCCTCGACGAACGCGTCGCGCGTCGTCCGCGACAGCAGCGGCACGATGAAGCGCGCATCGGGCCGCGCTTCGGCGATGCGCGCAGCCGCCCCAAGCACGGGCCCTGCATGCATCTCGATCTCGGACAGCCGGCTTCCCGGCAGCAATGCGAAGATGGGCGTTGCGAGCTTCTGCTTCAGCGTTTCGCGGGCCGCACGGCGCGTCGCGGGACCGGCCGCCTCCTGCGCAAGGGGATGACCGACGTACGTGACCGGAATGCCCGCGGCCTCGTACAGCGGCGGCTCGAACGGAAAGAGCGCAAGCATCCGGTCGACGGCCCGGCCGATCGTCTGCAGGCGTTCGCGTCGCCATGCCCACACCGACGGGCTGACGAAATGAACGGTGCGCACGCCCTGGCGATGCAAGCGCCGTTCGAGCCCCAGGTTGAAGTCAGGGGCATCGACGCCGATGAAGAGCGGCACCCGGGCGCCAAGCAACCGGCGCGCGACGTCGCGTCGCAATGCGAAGAGGCGGGGCAGATGCGCGACGACTTCCGAAAAGCCGCGGACCGCGAGCGCGTCGGTCGACGCCCACGACTCACAGCCGGCCGCCTCCATGCGCGGGCCCGCGATGCCTGCAAAGCGGATCGACGGCCGCGCGCTATGCACGGCGTGAATGAGCGTTGCGCCGAGCGCGTCACCCGATGCCTCGCCGGCGACGATCCCGATCGTGATCGGCGCCGCCTCCCCCGAAGCGTCGCGCATGGCAACTCCCACAGCTTCTTTAGCGCACGATGCCGCGTCCGCTCGTTTCGAGGAACGTAGCAAGCGCGCCGAGCAGCGGCGCATCCGCCGACGCGCGGACGATCTCCTCGCGCGCCTGCTCGAGCGAATGCCCGGCGCGATACAGCGTCTTGTACGCGCGCCGCACCGCCGCGATGTCGGTCGTGGAAAATCCGCGACGCCGCAGCCCTTCGTTGTTCGTGCCGGCAGGCTTTGCCGGATAGCCGGCCGCGGTCACGAACGGCGGCACGTCCTGCAGCACGATCGTTCCCGCCGCGATCATCGCGTGCGCGCCGATGCGGCAGAACTGATGCACGCCTGCATAGGCGCCCAGCACCACCCAGTCGCCGATGGTCACGTGGCCCGCGATCTGTGCGTTGTTCGAGAACGTCGTGAAGTCTCCGACGACGCAGTCGTGCGCGACGTGCGTGTACGCGAGGAACCAGTTGCCGTGGCCGATCGTCGTCGCGCCTCGATCCTGTGCCGTCCCCGCATGAATGGTCACGAACTCGCGGATGACGTTGTCGTCGCCGATCTCGGTACGCGTCGCCTCGCCACCGTACTTGCGATCCTGCGGGATTTCGCCGACCGATGCGAACTGGAAGATCCGGTTGCGCGCGCCGAGCACCGTGTGACCGGTGATGACGGCGTGCGGCCCGATCTCGGTCCCCCGCCCGATCGCGACATGCGGGCCGACGATCGTGTACGCGCCGATCGCGACGTCGTCGGCGATCTTCGCACCGGCGTCGACCAGCGCCGTCGGATGAATCCGGGACACGAAGACGTCCCGGCGTCAGACCGGCAGACGGCGAATCGGCGGCACGTCGCGGATCGCTGCGAGCAGTTGCGCTTCGCAGACGATTTCGGCGCCGACCGTCGCGCGCGTGCGAAAGCGCCCGATGCCGCGCACCGCGCGTTCGAGATGCGCTTCGAGCAGAAGCGTGTCGCCGGGCACGACCTGGCGCTTGAAACGCGCATCGTCGATGCCTGCGAACAGCACGAGCTGGCTGCCGTCGCGGCGCGCAACGTCGGAGAGCATCGTGAGCAGCCCCGCCACCTGCGCCATCGCCTCGATGACGAGCACGCCGGGCATCACCGGATACGCCGGAAAATGCCCCTGGAAGAACGGTTCGTTGGCCGTGACGTTCTTGAGGCCGCGCAGGAATTTGCCCGCTTCCCAGTCGAGCACGCGGTCGACCAGCAGCATCGGATAACGATGCGGCAAGAGCCGCTCGATCATGCCGATGTCCATTTCCTTCATCGCACCCTCCCCTTTGCCGCGTCGTTCTCGTTATGGGGCGCGGCCTGTCCTGCGCCACCGCGGCGCGCCACGGCGAGCGCGTCCTCGAGCATTCTGACGCGTTCGGCGAGTTCCCGCAGCCTCCGCGTCTGCGACGCCACGTGCTTCCACTCGCGGTGCGGCAACGCGGGGAACGCGCTGGTGTACACCCCCGGCTCGCGGATCGGGTCGTAGACCTGCGTCGCCGCCGAGATGACGGTGCCGTCGGCGATCTCGAGGTGGCCGGAAATCATTGCGGCACCGCCGATTCGGCACCCGCGGCCGATTCGCGTCGATCCGGCGATGCCGACGCAGCCGGCGATCGCCGTATGCGCGCCGATCACGCAGTTGTGGCCGACCTGGATCTGGTTGTCGAGCTTGACGTCATCCTCGATCACCGTGTCGTCGATCGCACCGCGATCGATCGTGGTATTGGCGCCGATCTCGACGTCCATGCCGATGACGACGCGTCCGATCTGCGGAATCTTGCGCCAGCGTCCGCCGTCTTCCGCGAGACCGAATCCATCGGCGCCGATGACGGCGCCGCTGTGGATGAGCGAACGCGCACCGACGATGCAGCGCGGATAGATCGTCACGCGTGCATCGAGCACCACGTCTTCGGCGAGTGCCGCGGCATCGCCGACGATCGAGTGCGCCCCGACCGATACGCGATCACCGATCGCCGCATCCGCGCCGATCACGGCGAACGCACCGATGGCAGCGGTC
>DASSEA010000213.1:0-5389 GCA_035696805.1 Casimicrobiaceae bacterium | reverse complement strand
TGCAGTACAGCACGCCCTCGCGCGCTTCCTCGAGCAGCGCGAGCGGATTGTTCGCGAGGCGAGCGCCGTTCGCGAGCGCGACGAAGGGCGCCCCGGACGTCTGCAGCGCGCGCGCGGCGATATCGTGACCGGTACCGGGCTCCCCAAGAAGGAGCACGGGTCGGCGCGCTGCGACGAGCGCTTCGAGCGCCTTCTCCGTATCGCGAATCGGCTGGCTCGTGCCGAGCGCGGCGAGCGAAATTCGGCGCGGTTCCTTCCTCGCGGCGGTCTTGAAGGCGCGCGCGATCGTCGACAGCAGTTTCGACAGGCCGATCGGCTTTTCGAGGAAATCGAACGCACCGATGCGCGTCGCCTCGACGGCCGTCTCGATCGTGCCGTGGCCGGACATCATGACCACGGGCATCGTCAGCAACGAATTCGAGCCCCACTCCCGCAACAGCGTCACGCCGTCGGTGTCCGGCATCCAGATGTCGAGCAGCACGAGTGCGGGTTGCTGTCGCTGGCGATAGGCGCGCGCTTCGCTCGCATTCTCGGCGAGCGCGACGCGATAGCCCTCGTCCTGCAGGATCTCCGACAGCAGCTCGCGGATGCCGACCTCGTCGTCGACGATCAGGATTTCGCGCGCCTGCGCGCTGCGCGGATCCATCACGCGCCCTCGTGCGAACGCTGCGCCATGCGCTCCGCTGCGTCAGCGGTCGTCGGGTTCGCGCTCACGGACTTGAGGGCGCGAAAGTGCAGCGTCACGCGCGCACCGTGCGGCACGACGTTTTCGAGCGTCACGCGGCCCGCGTGCTCCTCGACGATCTTCTTGACGATTGCCAGTCCCAATCCCGTGCCTTTCGCCTTCGTCGTCACGTAGGGCTCGAACGGATGCTCGAGCACATTATCGGAAAAGCCGGGACCGCGGTCGCCGAAGGCAAGCGTTGCCTCCCCGCCATTCACGCCGAGCGTGACGTCGATCCGCGGTTCATCAACGCCCGTCTGCGCGTCGATGGCATTCTGCAGCAGATTGTGGAACACCTGGCGCAGACGCGTCGGCTCGCCCTGGATGAAGACCGGCGCCTCGGGAAGCGCGAGCGCCACATGCGGGCGCAGATTGTCGTACAGAGCGAGCACATCGAGCAAGAGGGCGCCTACGTCCACCGGCTGCATCTGGCCCGGCCGCGGCTGGCGCGCGTAGATCGCGAAATCGTCGACCATGTGCTTCATCGCGGATACCTGGGAGACGATCGTCTGCGTGCCACGGCGCAGCGTCTCCTGGTCCATGTCGTCGAGCCGCGGCGCGAGCTTCACCGCGAGGCGCTCCGCCGACAGCTGAATCGGCGTCAGCGGATTCTTGATTTCGTGCGCGAGTCGACGCGCGACCTCCGACCACGCCGCATCGCGCTGAGCCTGCAGAACCTCGGACACGTCGTCGAACACGACGACGTAGCCCGGCACGGGCGCGCCCGGCAGGCGCGTGCCGCGGAGGAGCAGCGTTCGCGTCTGTCCGGCCACCGTCAACGCCGCTTCGCGCTGCCATTGGCCCTCGCGTGACGCACGAAAACCCTCGGCGACGAGTTCTCCGAAAGGTGCGAGCGCCGGCAGCCGTCCACCCCATTCGCCGAGCGCAACGCCGGACACGTCCGCGAACGGCTGCTGCAGGATGACCGCCGCGCTCGGATTTGCCGTTCGCAGGCGATAGCGTTCGTCGAACGCGAGCACGCCCGACGAGAGGTTGCCGAGCACGCTTTCGAGATACGCGCGCGTGGTTTCCGTCGCGCGCTGCGATTCCTGCGTCTTGACGCGCGCTTCAGCGAGTTGCGACGTCATCGTGTTGAACGATTCGGTCAGCACGCCGAGCTCGTCGCGCGACGTGACCGGTTGACGCCGCGAAAAGTCGCCCTCGGCGACGGCACGGGTGCCTTCGGCGAGCAGCCCGAGCGGTTCTGCGAAGCGTTCGGACAGGACGACCGCAAGGCTCAACGCCGAGGTGAGCGCGAGCAGCAGCGTCAGCGCCAGCGTCAATTGGTAGAGACGCTTCAATGCCGTGCGGGAAAACGAGATCTCCTGGTAGTCGCGCGCACCGGCCTGGACCTTCTCGAGGTCCTGCGCAAGCGTGCGCGGCACACGTTCGATCACCTGCAAGACGCGCAGCGGGTCCATGCGATCGCTGCTGTTGACCGGCACGACGACGCGCAGCATGAGCCCCCCATCCTGCGTCTGCTCGACCTTCGCGTAGGTCTGCTGCAGCCGCGCGCGGCGCAGCGCGTCGCCCGGCAGCGGTTCGGGCGTCATGCTGCCGCCGACACCCGCGACGGAGAGCACGCTGCCCGATGGCGCATAGAGCGCGGCCTCGTAGACGCCCACCTGCTCCGCAGCGCGCGTGAGCGCCGGTCCCGGTCCTCCCGGCGCGTCGGCAAGCGCGACGGCGATCAGCGTCGCGCGATTGTTCGTTTCCTTCAGCAGGTAATCGAGCGAACTGCGGCCGAGATTGATGCCGCCGTCGAGTGCGCGGTCGACGCGCACGTCGAACCAGCTCTCGATGCTGCGGCCGAGGAATTGCGCCGACACCGCGTAGATGAGCGCGCCGGGCACGCACGCCACCAGCGCGAACAGCAGCACGAGCCGCAGCGCGAGCCGCGATCCGAACACGCCGGAACGAAGACTGCGCCACAACTGCAACAGCTGTCCGGCGACGATCAGCATCAGCAGCGCCACCAGTGCGCCGTTGATCACGACGAGCGTGTTGTAGTGGCCCGCGAACAGACCCGTGTTCGCCGCCGCCGTGGCGAGCAGGAAAACGCCGATGGCCGACAGGCACGCGAACGCGAGGGCGGCCCAGCGCAATCGCCGCGACGCGAGCAGGCTCGTCATGGCGTGAACGTGAACCGATGCCAGTCGGAGCTCAACTGCCACTCGCGCGAGGCGAGCGCGTTGATCTGGAACGGCTTCGGCAGCTGGTTCACGTCGAGCTTCTCACGCAGCGCGACGTCGTAGCGGACGCCCTTCGTCAGATCGTCGGCTCGCGCCACCGGCCGCGACGTGACGTGGCCGATGAAGCGCTGCACGTCGTCGAGCGACTCGAACGCCTGCCCGAACGGGCCGCTGGCGACGCGATACTGGCGCGTCAGCGAGCTGTACGACACCCGATACGTGATCGACCATTCGGCGATCTTCTCGGGAAACCAGAGCGGCCGCGCGCGCGAGATCTCGGCTTCGATCGTGAAATAGAGCGGGATGCCTTTTTCCAGCGCCTGTTCGAGCGGCGGCGTCAGCGCGAAATCGAATTCCGCGGACAACAGGATTTCGCCTTCCTCGGCCCGCAACTGCGCGGATACGACCGGGATCGTGTCTCCCCGCGCCGGCCGCACGGCCATCGCAGCCAACGCGAGCAAGAGCGCCAGCACGCGGCGGCGCTCGGTGGACAACGGCGCACGGTTTCGGCGAGGGTCGATCGTCATGCCGGCGGGACGCAACGGGAACCTGGCCCCGCGGAGCGGGACGGCGTGGCGGAGCGCCGGGCCTTCGACCGATGCGGCCTCGCGACCCCATCAGCGCCTGGCGACGAGCGCGTAGAAGAACCCGTCCTGATTGTGGCCCGCGCCGGAAGACCAAGGCAAGAGTTGCCCATCGCGGCGCTCGACGTCGTCGCCCAACGTGAGGGATTCGCGCAACGCGTCGGGGTGTCGGTCGAGAAAAGCGTCGATCCGGTCCCCGTTCTCGGCGGCGAACACCGAGCACGTCGCGTAGAGCAGCTTGCCCCCGGGCGCGAGCAGCGGCCAGGCAGCCTCGAGGAGTCGTGCCTGCTCGCGGGCAAAGCGTTCGACGTCCGAGGCGCGATGCCGCCACTTGCCGTCCGGGTGTCGACGGACGACGCCGGATGCCGTGCACGGAACGTCGAGCAGGATGCGGTCGAACGATCGTCGATCCCACCATGCGTCCGGTCGACCCGCGTCCCCGTGGACGACGCGCACGCGCCGGTCGGCAACGCGCAGCCGCACCAGATTGTCGCGAACGCGGTCGAGCCGCTCGGCGTCGATGTCGAGCGCGATCACGTCGACGTCGGATTCGGCGAGGATGTGCGCGGTCTTTCCTCCCGGCGCCGCGCACGCATCGAGCACGCGCATCCCGTCCGTCGCGGCGAGCAACGGCGCCGCGAGTTGCGCGCCGAGATCCTGCACGGCGAACGCGCCCGCGGCGAAGCCGGGGAGATCGGTGACGGGGCGTGGTTCAGCGACGATGACGCCAGCCGCGCCGGCCGGACGCGCGGCGATTCCCGCCGACGCGAACGCTTCGAGCAGCGCGTCGCGCTCCATGACCGCGCGATTGACGCGCAGCGTAAGTGGCGGCCGCGCGTTGCCCGCCTCGAGGATGGCGACCCAGTCCTCGGGATGATCGCGACGCACGCGATCGATCCACCACTGCGGGTACGACCAGCGCGCAACCTCGTCGCCGCGAACGGCGGCGTGGACCGCTTGACGTTCGCGCAGGTACCGGCGCAACAGCGCGTTGACGAGCGGCTTGGCCTCCGGACGGACCAGCGTGCCCGCGGCGACGACGGCACGATCGACGACGGCAAACGCGGGTGCGCGCGTTTCCTCGAGCTGGTAGAGCGCGACGTCGACCAGTGCGCGCAGCAACGCATCGGGCATCGGTTTGCGCACGAGGTACCCGGCGATCGCTTCGAGGCGTCCGAGATGGCGCAGCGTGCCGTACGCGAGCTCCTGCACGAGCGTGTGCCCGCGCGACGCATCGCCGTCGTCGACCTCGGCCAGCGCCGTGCGAAGCTGCGCACCTTCGAGCACGCGCGTGACGGCACGCGCCGCCTGCATCTGCTCGTGATGCATCGACGATTACGCGTCGACCGCGTCGAAGCGGCTGCCAGCGCGAATGCCGCGACCCGCTGCAAACGCCGACGCCGTCATCACGCGCCCGCTGGCCGGCTGCACGTCGATCAGCCGCAAGCGGGTGCCGTTGCCGCACAGCACGTCGACGCCGGCGGACGTAACGGCCTGCACCGTTCCCGGTTCGCCGGTTGCGCGAAGGGCACCCGGGGAGGCGTCGAGCGGGACTGCCGCGACGACGCGAAGCGATGCGCGGTGAAAAGCCGCAAGCGCACCGGGCGCAGGCGACAGGGCTCGAACCTGTCGGTCGATCGCCTCGGCCGTTCTCGTCCACCGAAGCATGCGATCCGCGCGGCCGAGCTTGTTCGCATAGGTGATGCCCTCGGCGGGCTGCGGTGTTCCCGGCACGCCGCCGTCATCGCGCAGCGCATCGAGCGTCTCGACGAGAAGGCGCGCCCCCACCTCGGCCAGTCGATCGTGAAGCGTGCCCGCGGTGTCGCGCGGCCCGATGGGGACGGATTCGCGACGTAGCAGCGGGCCGGTGTCGAGGCCCGCGTCCATCT
>DASSEA010000212.1:0-2781 GCA_035696805.1 Casimicrobiaceae bacterium | reverse complement strand
CTCTGGTCGAGCCAGCGCGCTTCGAAGTGTCCGGTCAGCGCACTCGAACCGAGGAATACCGCGCGATAGCGCTGCCCCTCTTCCTCGGCGAAGCCGACGACTTCGACCGCGAACGGCAGGCGGCGACGGGCTCTCGCAAGTTCGCGCACGGCGGCCATCGGGACTAGGATACCGAGGCGGCCATCGTACTTGCCGCCGTTACGCACGGTGTCATAGTGACTGCCCGTCAGCAGTCGGCGCGCGTCAGGCGTTTCGCCGTGATAGACGCCGACGACGTTGCCGACGGCATCGATCGACACGTCGTCGAAGCCGCACTCGTCGCGCATCCACGCAAGTAACCGCTGCGCCACCGCCCGATGAGCGTCCGTCAGATAGCCGACGGTGAGCTCGCCCTGTTCGGCATACCCCGGATCGCTGTGCTCGGCGAGGGCTTCCGCCCAATCCCACACGCGGTTGCCGAGTTCCGGTGCGAAGCCAAGCCTTTCGTCGAGACGAATCTCGGCGACGCGGTGGACGTTGCGCAGCGCCTCCGCACGCTCGTAGTCCGGTGGATGATGCAGACGCCGCTCGAACGTCGCGAGGATCTCCGGCTTCGCAAGCCCCTGCCCGCGCGGACCCCGCACGGCCAGGATGAACGGAAATCCAAACCGCGCCTGGTAGTCGGCGTTGAGCTTCGCGATTTGCGCGAGCTCGGCGGGCGTGCATTGCGTGAGGCCCGCCTTCCCCTGCTCCACCGCGGATTCCGCCGTGAGCGTCGACGCCTGCATCGCCCGGCCGGCAAGTTCGGGGTGCGCGCGAATCAGCGCAAGCTGGGCCGCGTCGCCCGCATCGCGCACGACTTGAACCAGCGCACGTTTGAGCGCCGCCAGCGTTACGAAGGGTCGGGCGGTCGCGGCGCGCTCGACGACCCAAGGGGAATGCTCGTAAATGCCGCGCAACGCGTCGGCGAACTCCGCCGCAGTGCCGGCGTTCAGCTGCTCCAGCGTCACGGTAACGGCGGTCATCGGATCAACCTCTGCAACGCAAGCGGCGACTCATTGCGACCACCCAGCGAAGCGCATCTAAGCGCCGCCACGAAAACACGAATAGCCCCACGGCGTCAGCTTGAATGGAAGATGGTAATGCTGCGCCGCGTCCGCGATGCCGAACCGGTACGTGACGACGTCGAGAAACGGCACCGGCGGCAGCGGAACGTTCGCATCGCGATAGAACGCGCCGACGTGCAGCGACACCTCGTAGTGTCCTGGCACGAATCGCGCACTCAGCCCGGGATCGTCGACGACACCCGTCGGCGACACGCTTGCAGCACAAATTTTCGTGCGCGCCGGCGTGAGCGCAAAAAGCTCGACGCGCATGCCCGCCGCGACCACGCCGCGCGCGACGTCCACGACATGAATCGAGATTCCGGGCATCAACGCGCGTGCACGTCGCAGCCAGCGACCTGTTCGCCGCTCATCGCGCGAGCTGCCGCGACAACCCGGCGAAGCGCTCGGCGAGCAGCATCAGCAGGATCGTCGCGATGACGATGACGCCCGAGATCGCCGCGGTGCGCACGTCGAGGTTGGTGTCGATCTGCTGCCACAGATGGATCGGCAGCATCTCGGTGCGCTCGTCGGCCAGGAACAGCGACACCGGCACGTTATCGAACGACGCCATGAACGCGAGGAATGCGCCGGCGCCGATGCCGCGGCCGATCAACGGCAGCGTCACGCGGCGAAACGTCATCCAGCGCTCCGCGCCGAGGCTCGCCGATGCATCGAACAGCGCCGGGTCCATCTGCGCAAGCGCCGCGATCGTCGTTCGCAGCACGAACGGAACGCAGACGACGGCGTGGCCGACGACGAGCAGCGGGATCGAAGGATGCAGTCCCAGCCGGTGAATGTAAACGAGCGCTGCGAAGCCGAACGCGAGGGCGGGCAGGATCAGTGGCGACATGAACAGGACGTCCGCAATGCGCGCCCAGCGCGCGCTGCTGCGGGCGATCGCGAGGGCGCCGGCGGTGCCGAGCACGACCGAGATCAGCGTCGTCCAGAAGGCGACGATCAGGCTGCTCCATGCGGCCCCCTGCATCTGGTCCGCATCGAGCAACGCTTTGTACCAACGAAGCGAATAGCCTTGCGGCGGAAAGTGCAACGACTCGCTGGCCGTCAACGACGTCAACAGCATGACGATCGTCGGAACGATGAGGAACACGATGGCGATGCCTGTCAGCACGCCGAAGACGACGTGCAGCGAGCGCGCTTCGATGCCTGCCCGCTGCGGACGCGGCGCGCATGCGGCGGCGACCCGCGCGTCGCTAGTCGGCATCGCGTGCATAGGCCTTGCTGATCCGACCGGCACGGTTCAGCGCATAGATGACGATCATCACGGCGAGCGTGAACACGACGGAGATCGTCGCGGCGAACGGCCAGTTGTTCGCGCCGATCGCCTGCTGGTAGATATGGAGCGGCATGTAGATGAGCCGCGCACCGCCGATCAGCGTCTGCGTGACGAACGCGGTTGCACACGCCGAGAACACGAGGATGCAGCCGGCGACGAGGCCCGGCGTCGACAGCGGAAGCGTCACGCGGTAGAAGGTTCGCCACGCGCCGGCTCCGAGCGCAGCCGACGCGTCGCCGAGATTCCGATCGATGCGTGACAGCGTCGCGAGCAGCGGCAGCACCATCAGCGGCATCTGCACCTGCGCGAGCACGGCAACGACGCCCGTTTCGGTGAACAGCAGCGGCACCGGTTCATCCACGACACGCAGCCATCGCAGTACGTCGTTGACGAGCCCCTCCC
>DASSEA010000211.1:0-4857 GCA_035696805.1 Casimicrobiaceae bacterium | reverse complement strand
TCGCCGCGCTCGAGCGTCCGCGATTCGTCCTCGCGGATGCCGCGGCTCGCTTCGTCGCGGAGGTCGCTCCAGATCTGCGCGACGTAATGACCGAAAGCATCGCTGCCCACGACTTCGGACGTCCGCGGCCGCGGCAGGTCGATGTCGAACGTGCGCTTCAGCCGGCCCGGACGATACGTCATCACGAGCACGCGATCGGAGAGCTGCACCGCCTCGGTGATGTTGTGCGTGATGAGCAGCGTCGTCTGCGCGAGCTCCTGGTGGATAGCGAGCACCTTGTCGCCGAGCAGCAGCCGCGTCTGCTCGTCGAGCGACGCGAACGGCTCGTCCATCAGCAGGATGCGCGGCTCCGACGCGAGCGTACGCGCGATGGCAACACGCTGGCGCATGCCGCCGGAGAGCTCCGCCGGATACCGGTGCTCGAAGCCGTC
Organism: Casimicrobiaceae bacterium; assembly: GCA_035696805.1. Lineage (GTDB taxonomy): Bacteria > Pseudomonadota > Gammaproteobacteria > Burkholderiales > Casimicrobiaceae > VBCG01. The sequence goes on along the minus strand of DASSEA010000211.1, from coordinate 4,426 downwards.
GAGGCCGACCATCGCGACGAAATGGCGCGCTCGCTCGTGACGCTCGCGCCGCGCGACGCCCGCGAGCTCGAGCGGAAAGGCGACGTTGTCGATCACTGTGCGCCAGGGAAACGTCGATTCCTCCTGGAACACCATGCCGAACGCCGGATGCGTGCCGCGGACGACTTCGCCATCGACGGCGACGCGACCGTCGAAGTCGCCGAGGAGGCCGCCGATGACGTTGAACAGCGTCGACTTGCCGCAACCCGACGGGCCGATGATCGAAACGAACTCGCCGCGCTCGACGCCGAACGACACCCGGTCCACGGCGAGCAACGCGTCGTCGCCGACGCCGAAGCGCTTGACGAGATCGGTGACCTCGAGGATCGGCCTGCGCGCCGCGGCGCCCGGCGCGTGCAGCGGTGGCGTCGTCTGCACGCGGGCCGGCGATCCGACCGTCAAGCCGCAGGTGTTCCGAGGTTCACGAGGACGTCAGCGCGGCGGAATCTGCACCAGCTCGGCGAGCTGCTCCTTCGTGAGCGGTGCCGCGGTGAACTTGAGCTCGACGGCGTCGTTGACGATCGAGTCGAGGCCGATGACGCGGTCGGGATCGATCGCCGCCTTCGGAAAGAATTCGTCGCGCGTCCGCTTCGCCTTTGCTTCCGAGATGCCGACGAAATCGGCGTAGATCTTGAGCGCCGCAGGATCGTTGTACATGTAGTCGATCGTTTCGCGATACGCCTTCATGTAGCGATCGATCAGCGGCTTCTTCTTCGCGAGCGACTGCGCGTTGGCGATCAGCAGGCGCACGGTCTGGCCCTTGAACACGTCCGCGTCGTTGCCGCTCGCGATGATCCGGATCTTCTGCTCGTCGAGCTGGTCGAGCCCGAACGGCGGCGCCGACCAGCCGACGTCGACCTGCCCCGACATCACCTGCGTCAGCGTCGACGACGGGCTGCCGGTGGCGACGGGCGTCGCCTTCAAATCGTATTGCTTCATGAACGCCGTCACGATGCCGTTGGTCGACGAGCCCTTCGTCGAGTACGCGAGCGTCTTGCCCGCCGTGTCCTTCAGCGACTTGATCGGCGAATCGCTCCGGACGTACCAGAACAGGTCGCGGGCGCCGGTCGTCTGCGCGCCGATGATGCGCACCGGCGCGCCCTTCGAATACGACGACAGCGCGCCCATGACGCCGACGGCGACGCCGATGTCGACGTCGCCGGAGATCACCGGCTGCTGCGTTTCGCCGCTGCCCTGCGTCCACAGGATTTCGAGCACGAGGCCGTGCTTCTTGAAAATGCCGGCACGCTGCCCGACTTCCGACACCGACGTGTCCCAGTTGCCGCGCTGTCCGCTCGCGAGCTTCAGCGTGTCCTGCGCACTCGCGGAGCACGCGATGGCGAGCGCGGCGATCGCGGCCGCGACGAATTGCTGCACTTTCATCGTTCCTCCTCGGTTGCGGGATTCGCGCCGGCGTTGGCTCGCCGGTCGCGATTCTGCTTCAGGCATCGGCGCGTGACGCATCGGTGACCGGCTCGGCCATGCTTGCCGTGCCGAGCGACGTCCAGTCGATGCCTTTGGCGACGATGCCTTCGAACGATTGTAGCGTGACGTACGCGGGGCGACGCGACGGCGTCGCGAGCGCCGGCTCGCCGGCCGCGTGGCGCCGCACGGCATCGACCATGAGCGTGCGGAACTCGACGATCGCGACGTCGCTCGCGCCCAGTCGCTCGGACGATCGGTCGGCGATCGGACCCATCGTCTCCCACATCGCCATGTCCTGCGTCGGAATGCCGCGGATACCGGTGAAATCACCGAGGCGCATCGCCTGCCGATCCTGCAGGTAGCCGTTGTCGCGGTTGCGGCGGTGGCGGAACTCGCGATCGAGGTCGAGTCCCGGCTGCGCGCCGCAGAACCGGCGCCACGCGTCCTGGTCGATGCCGCCGTCTGCGCGGTCGCTCCACGCGATGAAGTAGAACATCGTGTGCGTATCGTCGACCGGGACGTTCAGGATCGCGAGGTTGTACACGTTGTTGGGGGGTATCAGCACGGTGAACGGCGCGACGAACAGCGTCACGCGTACGTAATCGCGCGTGGCGGCATCCTTGATCGGCCGGCGGATCGCCGCATAGCGAAACCCGAAGTCCGTCCGCTGCACGAGGAGCCGCGGCGCCTTGTCGGTCGACGGCCGCGGCCAGACCGTGGCCGTCGCCCGCGCGCTGTCGACGCGTGCGGGCGGCATGTCGGTCGCATGCAGCGTCGAGCTGTGCGCGGAATCGATCGCGCCTTCGAGCACCTGGGCCCAGTTCGCGTCGATGCGCATCTTGACGATGCTGATCCGCGTTTGCGCGGACGGCGCCCACGCAGGCGCTTCGAACGGCGGAGGATCGCCCGTCCCCATGTACGTCCATACGAAGCCGCCGGCTTCCTCGGACGGATACGCCGTATGACGCACTTTCGCCGCCAGACAGCTCGCCGCGGGCTCCGACGGCATCTCGACGACGTTGCCTTCGACGTCGATCTTCCAGCCGTGGTAGAGGCAGCGCAGGCCCGATTCCTCGTTGCGGCCGAGCGCGAGCGATGCGCGGCGGTGCGGGCAGTGTTCACCGACGACGCCGAGCCGTCCGTCGGAATCGCGGAACACGACGAGGTCCTCGCCGAGCAGGCGGGCGCGGACCGGCGTCCCGTCGGGCTCGGTCACTTCCTCGGACATGCAGATCGGCAGCCAGTGTGCGCGCATCATCCGACCCATCGGGGCGGCGCCTTCGACGCGGCACAAGAGGTCGTTCTCTTCAGCGGTCAACATCGTTCCGGTCTCCATGCAAACGACGCGGTGCGGGCAGTTCGCCGCGGTCCCAATGTTAGGCTGTTACCGGCCGCCACGTCGATGAGCGAAACGTCTCCGTCGCTGACCCCGCTGCACGTCGCCCGCAGGAGCGAGATCGCGCGCGGCATCCACGCCTTCGAGCTGCGCGATGTCGACGGCGAGCCGTTGCCGGCGTTCACCGCCGGCGCACACGTCACCGTGCGTACGCCCGGCGGTCTGCTGCGCAAGTATTCGCTGTGCAACGCTCCGCACGAGCGCGATCGCTACGTCATCGCGGTCAAGCACGAACGCGCCGGACGCGGCGGATCGGCGAGCCTCGTCGACGACTGCGCCGCCGATTCCCTGCTGCCCTGCTCGATGCCGCGCAACGACTTCGCGCTGACCGACAAGGCGCGGGAGCTCCTGTTGATCGCAGGCGGCATCGGCATCACGCCGATCGTCTCGATGGTGCGACACGTACGATCGTCGGGCGGGCCGCGCTTCTCGCTGTATTACCTGACGCGCTCGCCGGAGGAAACGGCGTTTCGGGACGAGCTCGCGGCCGCGCGCACCGGGAGTCGTGTCGTGATCCCCCATGAGGGCGGTGAACCGGAACGCGCGTTCGACCGGGGGCCGCTGTTCGAGCGGCCGCGGCCCGTGCACGTCTATGCCTGCGGTCCGCGCGGCCTGCTGCAGGCCATCCGCGACATGACGGGCCACTGGTCGGCGACGTCGATCCACGTCGAAAGCTTCGCCGATGCGGGCACACTGGCGGTCGCCGACGATCGTCCGTTTCGCGTGCGCCTCGCGCGCTCGGGGGAGGTCGTCGACGTCGGCGCGAAGCAGTCGATCCTCGACGCGCTTCGCGCGCACGGGCTCACGGTTCCGAGCTCGTGCGAAAGCGGAACGTGCGGGACGTGTCGAACGCGCCTCGTTGCCGGTGAGGCCGATCATCGCGATCTGGTACTGACCGACGCCGAGCACGCGGACACGATCATGGTCTGCGTTTCGCGCGCGCGTTCGCCTGAAATCGTCATCGATCGATGAGCCCGCCAGGACGCTCCGGCGCCGAAGACCGGCGTGCGACGCACGAAGGTGGCGAAGCGACGTCGAACGGGGACGCCGACCGTCCGCGGCGCTGGGGCGTTGCGGGCCTCGGGCGCGCCTTCACGCTGATGCTGCCGACGCTCGTGGCCGATGCGCGCGTGCGCCTCGTGGCGGCCGCCGACCCGCGCGCAGAGGCGCGCACGCTGTTCGCGCAGGAATTCGGCGCGCGCGCGTACGCGTCGGTCGAAGCGCTCTGTGACGATCCCGACGTGGAGATCGTCTACGTCGCAACGCCGCACGAATGGCATGCGGCGCACGCCGTGCTGGCGGCGACGCACGGCAAGCATGTACTCGTCGAAAAGCCGATGGCGCTGACGCTTGCCGATTGCACGCGGATGATCGAGGCGGCCGATGCGGCGCGCGTACAGCTCGTCGTCGGTCACAGCCATGGATTCGACGCGCCGATTCGGCGTGCGAGCGAGATCATTGCCGCGGGTGACGTCGGGGCCGTGCGTATGGTGCAGGCCTTCTACTGCACGGATTTCCTGTACCGGCCGAGGCGCCCCGAGGAACTCGACACGTCGCGCGGCGGCG
>DASSEA010000210.1:0-5084 GCA_035696805.1 Casimicrobiaceae bacterium | reverse complement strand
TGCCGTTTGCTGGGATGGCGTGACGTTGACGAACGCGCGCGCGATCGCGGAGTTTGCAATGAAGCGGCGGGTCCCGGCCATTGCGCCATTGCGCGAATTCGTAAAGGCCGGCGCTCTGCTGTCGTACGGAACGAGCTTGCCGACACAGCGAAGGCGGGCTGCCTATTACGTGGACCGCATATTGAAAGGCACACGCCCGGCCGATCTGCCGGTCGAGCGTCCCACGTTGTTCGAGCTCGTCGTGAACGAGGCGACGGCGAAAGCGATCGGCGTGTCGCTGCCGCCGGCACTCATCATGCTTGCCGACGACAGGATTCCCTGAAAGGTCGCCATGCGCTTCGCCCTACAGCTTCTTTTCGGCCTCGGGCTTCTGCTATGCGCGTCGTTGGCCTCCGGGCAGTCCAACCTCGGCACTCTCCTGGATGCGGGTGCTACGCAGCTCTCGACGGAAGATTTTCGGCGAGAACTGATGGGACGCCACATCTCGGGGCTCGCGGTCAATGGTCAGAACATCCAGGTTGTCTATGCGGAAAGCGGCGAGATACGAGGCGTTGGCAGAAACCGGGTAGGAACCTCATTCGAGATTCTGGGTACGTATACGATGGACGGCAGCGCGAGGATCTGCGCGACGATGCAGCTCGGAAGCGTGTCGCTCGCCCCGCGGTGTCAATACTGGTACCGACTCGACCGGAAGTATTTCCTTTCAGACTCGGATTCCGACCGGAGCGCCCGAGTACTGGAGCGCACCGCTGCGCAATAGACTCGTCGATATTGCCATTGCGCGAAGGCGCCTTACGCGTTTTCAGGCTCAGACGCTTTTCGTTTCTGCAACAGTGCGGCAACGGGCTTCACGCGTCGCGCGGCGTGAATGTGCGCGTGCGGACGGTGCGGATGCGTCGCGTCGTGCGTAGCGTGCGCGGGCCTGATGGCCGGCTGATCGGGATTCTTCGCGTAAGCCGCTTCACGCTCGGCGCGCCGCGCATCGCCGTTGGTCACGGGTTCGCGCCGCACCTTCGGCAGCGCCGCGCCGTTGCTCGCGGGTTCGCGCCGCACCTTCGGCATCGCATCGCCGTCACTCGCGGATTCTCCGCGCCGCTGTCTCCCGCTGCCACCTTGCCCTCCATGCGCACTCTGCCGCGCAGCGCCACGCGCACCGGTCTCCCGCCGGCCGTCGCGCGATTCCGTCGTGCTTCTTGCTACGCGCTCGCGAACGATCGTCGCCGGATCGAAGCCCTCGGCGACGTCGATCGTGATCTTCTTCTTGAGGAGCCGCTCGATCTCGCCCAGGTATTTTTCTTCTTCGGGGGCGACGAATGAAATCGCCTCGCCGGTCGCACCCGCACGTCCGGTGCGGCCGATCCGGTGAATGTAGTCCTCGGGGACATGCGGCAACTCGTAGTTGACGACGAGCGGCATGTCGTCGATGTCGAGCCCGCGTGCCGCGACGTCGGTGGCCACGAGCACTTGCAGCTTCCCGTCCTTGAATTTTGCGAGTGCCTCGAGGCGCGCCGCCTGCGTCTTGTCGCCGTGAATCGCCGACGTCGCGAGACCGTCTTTTTCGAGCTGGCGGGCGAGCCGCGATGCGCCATGCTTCGTGCGCACGAAGCAGAGCACCTGCCAGACGTTGCGCGAATTGACGAGGTGGACGAGCAGCGGCCGCTTGGCTTCCTGATGGACCTTGTAAGCGGTCTGCGAGACCGTCTCGGCCGCGGTGTTGCGTCGTGCGACTTCGATCAGCCGCGGCTTGTTCAGGAGGTCGTCGGCAAGCTTCTTGATTTCGTGGCTGAACGTCGCCGAGAACAGCAGGTTCTGCCGCTTTGCCGGCAGCAGCGCCATGATGCGCTTGATGTCCGGAATGAAGCCCATGTCGAGCATGCGGTCCGCTTCGTCCAGCACGAAGATCTCGACCTGGCCGAGATGAACGCTCTTTTGCTCGACGTGATCGAGCAGCCGGCCCGGCGTCGCGACAAGAATCTCCACGCCGCCGCGGACGATCGACAACTGTTGCCGGATGTCGACGCCGCCGAACACGCACGTGGAGCGCAGGTTCGTGTGCTTGCCGTAGACCTTGATCTGCTCCTCGACCTGGATCGCGAGTTCGCGCGTCGGTGCGAGAATCAGCGCGCGCACGTGGTGTCGCGCCGGTGAGGGACTCGAGTTCGCGTACGGCGAGAGCTTTTGCAGGATCGGGAGACCGAACCCGGCGGTCTTGCCGGTGCCGGTCTGCGCACCGCCCATGATGTCGTGGCCGGCGAGGATTTCGGGAATCGCCTGCGCCTGGATCGGCGTGGGCGTGGTGTAGCCGGACTCGGTCACGGCCCGCAGAATCTCGGGCCGCAAGCCGAGCTCGTCAAAGCTCGTTGCTGGCATTCATGCTCCTGGATGACGCGGCCTACCGCCTCGGCGGTTTCCGGTCCAGGCAGCGGGAATGTCGTTGCTGGGGTTGCGCCGGCGCGAAAAACGATGGGCGCCGGACGGGTGGGCGGTGACCGGAACGGCCGCCCGAATCGTGAGTATAGCGTAACCGCCGGATTTTTCAAAATTTTCTGACATAAACCCGTCTCCGCGGGCTATAATCGTCCGTTTGCCCGCGCCCGTTGCGCGGCAACCTGCTTTCACATGCCCAAGCTTCGCAAGGACCTTCGGAACATCGCGATCATCGCCCACGTCGATCACGGCAAGACGACGCTCGTCGACAAGCTGCTGGTGCAGGCGGGCACGTTCGCGAAACACGTCCACGTCGGCGAACGCATGATGGACAGCAACGACATCGAGCGCGAACGCGGCATCACGATCTTCGCGAAGAACTGCGCCATCCGCTATTTCGACACGCACATCAACATCGTCGACACGCCGGGCCACGCGGATTTCGGCGGCGAGGTCGAGCGTGTACTCGGCATGGTCGACGGTGTGCTGCTGCTCGTCGACGCCGTCGAAGGCCCGATGCCGCAGACGCGCTTCGTGACGCTGAAGGCATTGAAGCAGGGCCTGCGGCCGATCGTCGTCGTCAACAAGGTCGATCGCCCCGGCGCGCGGCCGGAGTGGGTCGTCAACCAGACGTTCGAGCTGTTCGATCGCCTGGGCGCAAGCGACGCGCAACTCGATTTTCCCGTCGTGTACGCGTCGGCGCTGAACGGCTGGTCGACGCTCGACGTCGAAACCGCCAAAACCGGTGAGAACGCCGGCGACATGCGGCCATTGTTCGAAACGATTCTCGCGCACGTACCGGCGCCTGCCGGCGACGCCGCGGCGCCGCTGCAGTTCCAGGTCAGCGCGCTCGACTATTCGAGTTACGTCGGTCGTCTCGGCATCGGTCGCATCCGGCGCGGCAGCCTCGTCGCGGGGCAGGAAGTCGCGATCGTCAACCACGCGCTCGCGGATGGCGAAGCCCCCGTGCGCGGTCGCGTCGGGCAGGTGTTCATGTTCGAGGGGTTGAATCGCGCGCCGGTCGAACGCGCGAGCGCTGGCGACATCGTGCTCGTCACCGGCATCGACGACCTCACGATCGGCACGACGCTCGCGGCGCCCGACGTTCCGGAGGCGCTGCCGCCCATTTCGGTCGACGAACCGACGCTGTCGATGTACTTCCAGGTCAACACGTCGCCGCTCGCGGGGCGCGAAGGAAAGTACGTGACGTCGCGGAACCTGCGCGATCGCCTCGCGCGCGAGCTCCTGACCAACATGGCATTGCGTGTCGATGACACCGGCGACACCGACGCATTCCTGGTTTCGGGCCGCGGCGAGCTGCACCTCACGATCCTGCTCGAGAACATGCGCCGCGAGGGCTACGAGCTTGCCGTGTCGCGGCCGCGCGTGGTGCTGAAGGAAATCGGCGGCGTGACGTGCGAGCCCTACGAAGCGCTGTCCGTCGACGTCGAGGAGCAACACCAGGGCGCCGTGATGGAAGCGCTCGGCGTGCGGCGCGCCGAACTCGTCAACATGGAGTCGGATGCGCAGGGCCGAACGCGCCTCGACTATCGCGTCCCCGCGCGCGGTCTGATCGGTTTCCAGGGCGAGTTCATGAACCTGACCCGCGGCACGGGACTCATGAGTCACGTGTTCGACGAATTCGCGCCGATCAAGGGCGACATTCCCGAACGGCGCAATGGCGTGCTGATTTCGCAGGAGGATGGCGACGCCGTCGCGTACGCGCTGTGGAATCTGCAAGAGCGCGGACGCATGTTCGTCTCGCCTGGCGAGAAGCTGTATGAAGGCATGGTGATCGGCATTCACAGCCGCGACAACGACCTCGTCGTCAACCCGATCAAGGGCAAGAAGCTCACCAACGTCCGCGCCGCCGGGAAGGACGATGCGATCCTGCTGACCCCGCCGATTGCGCTTACGCTCGAATATGCGGTCGAGTTCATCGCCGATGACGAGCTCGTCGAGATCACGCCGAAGTCGATCCGCATCCGCAAGCGATTCCTGAAAGAACACGAACGCAAGCGGGCCAGCCGCGAGGCCGCGTGACATCCTGCGCCCCCGGAATGGCGTAGGCGGAGCGTCGCAGCCGTTCCCCGATCGGGAGGGTCCGGCCAGCGACGATTGCGTCGGCGCACACGGGTTCGCGAGCTTTGGGTGCTCGCGCTCGACGCGTGAAACCGGCTGCTACACTCGCCCGTCATGACTGACACGGCGCTCATCGTCGTCGCGCTCATCGCGCTTGGCGCGCTGCTCGCCGTGTCTGCCGTGACGCTCGTGCGCGTGATCGCGCTCGCACGCGAGCGGGATGCGGCCTCGCGCGAGGTTGCAGATCTGCGCGGCCGCCTCGAGGCGATCGGGCGCGGCGTCGTCGATCACGAGCGCGACGTCCGGCAGGACCTCGCCATCGCGCGCAACGAGGCCGCCGGGGCGGGAACGTCGCTGCGGCAGGAAATCGGCGAAGTGATGGCGCGTTTCGCCGAGACCAACGCCCAGCTGCATCGCGCGGCGTCGAACGCGCAGGCGATCGAACTCAAAGGCTTTGGCGACCGGCTTGCGCAGCTTTCGCAGACCTCGGAAACGCGGCTCGATGCCCTCCGGCGCACGCTCGAGGAGCGTCTCGATCATCTGCGCGCCGACAATGCGCAGAAGCTCGACCAGAT
>DASSEA010000209.1:0-11677 GCA_035696805.1 Casimicrobiaceae bacterium | reverse complement strand
GCTTGCGCTGGACGAAGTAGTCGTCCTCGAGCGCGATCTTCTCGAGCGCCATCGCCAGCTTGAACAGCGGATCGTCGCCGAGTCCGAGCTCTCCCAGCACCTCGTAGCACGTCTCGCGCATCAGCTTGGCGCGCGGATCGTAGTTCTTGTAGACGCGATGTCCGAAGCCCATCAGCCGCACGTTCGAGTTCTTGTCCTTGGCACGCGCGATGAATTCGCCGATCTTCGCGATGCCGCCGTGCGCCTGGATGTCGAACAGCATGTTGAGCGCAGCTTCATTGGCCCCGCCGTGCGCAGGACCCCACAGGCAGGCGACACCCGCCGCGATCGCAGCGAACGGATTCGTTCCCGACGATGCGCACAGCCGTACCGTCGACGTCGACGCGTTCTGCTCGTGGTCGGCGTGCAGGATGAAGATGCGGTCGAGCGCACGGACGAGGACGTCGTTGACGTGGTAGTCGGCGCACGGCGTCGCGAACATCATGCGCATGAAGTTCGCCGCGTACGACAGCTCGTTGCGAGGGTACATGTACGGCTGGCCCGACGAATACTTGTACGCCATCGCGATCAGCGTCGGCATCTTCGCGATCAGGCGAATCGCCGAGATGTCGCGCTGATGCGCGTCGTTCAGGTTGATCGAGTCCGGGTAGAACGCGCTCATCGCGCCGACCAGCCCCGTCAAAACGGCCATCGGGTGCGCGTCGCGACGGAAACCTCGCATGAAGAACTGCATCTGCTCGTTGACCATCGTGTGATTGGTCACGCGGCTCACGAAGTGGTCCCTCTGCCCCTGGTTCGGCAATTCGCCGTACAGAAGCAGGTAGCACGTCTCCATGTAATCGCAGCGAATGGCGAGTTCCTCGATCGGATAGCCGCGGTAGAGCAGTTCGCCCTTGTCCCCGTCGATATAGGTGATTGCCGAACTGCACGCGGCAGTCGACATGAACCCCGGGTCGTACGTGAACTTGCCCGTCTTGGCGTAGAGCGTGCGAATGTCGATGACGTCGGGTCCGACCGTTCCGGTCAGTATCGGAAAGGTGATGGAAGGCGCACCGTCGGAAAAGTGAAGCGAGGCTGTTCGGTCGGTCATCGAGCGTCCTTCGAGGCAGTTTCGAGTGGGGGGTGAGACTCGACTTTCCGATCGGGGTCACGCGCGTCGGTGGCGATGGATCCGGAAAGCAAGACCTGACCCTGTGTTCCGCCCGGCTGCACGGCGTCGACGGCGCGAAGCCGCGCAACGAACGCCGTGAGCGCAGGTTCCGGATCGACGCGGCCCGCGAGAACGTCCCACAGCGCGTTATCCGTCATGTCGAGCAACGCATCCAGTTTTTCAACGTCGTCCTCGGTGAGCGCTCGGCCGTGAACCTCGAGGAAGCGGGCAAGCACCAGGTCGTTTTCCAGCATGCCGCGCCGGCAGCGCCAGCGGATGCGCGCGAGCCGCCGCTCGTCGATGGCATTCACGTCACGCGCCCGATTCCTGGTCGATGCTTTCGCTCCGGTCGTCCGCTCGATGCTGTGCGCCCGCCGATACCCTGATACCTAGGTCTGAAACTCACACCGTTCGCTTCACCAGCAAATCCTTGATGCTCTCGATCGCGGCCGTCGGATTCAGGTTCTTCGGGCACACGTCGACGCAGTTCATGATCGAATGGCAGCGGAAGAGCCGGTACGGATCCTCGACGTTGTCGAGGCGCTGTTCGAGATCGCGATCGCGGCTGTCGGCCATGAACCGGTACGCCTGCAACAGCCCCGCAGGGCCGACGAACTTGTCGGGGTTCCACCAGAACGACGGGCACGAGGTCGAGCAGCACGCGCACAGGATGCATTCGTACAGTCCGTCGAGTGCCTCGCGCTCCTCCGGCGACTGCAGCCGCTCGCGCTCCGGCGGCGGCGTGTCGTTGACGAGGTACGGCTTGATCGAATGGTATTGCTTGAAGAACTGGCTCATGTCGACGATCAGGTCGCGGATGACCGGCAACCCCGGCAGCGGGCGCAACTCGACCGGTTCCTTGAGCGTCTTCAGGTTGGTGACGCACGCGAGTCCGTTCCTGCCGTTGATGTTCATCGCGTCCGAACCGCAGACGCCCTCGCGGCAGCTGCGACGAAACGAGAGCGTATCGTCGACGGACTTCAGCCGGATCAGCGCATCGAGCAGCATGCGATCGTGCGGATCGAGCGCGATGTCGTACTCCTGCAGACGCGGTTTCGCGTCCTGGTCCGGATCGTAGCGATAGATGCGAAATTTCATGGAGGAGTCAGTACGTGCGGGCCTTGGGGGGAAATGCCTCGACGGACAGCGGCTTCAGCGTCACCGGCTTGTAATCGAGCCGGTTGCCTTCGCGATACCACAGCGTGTGCTTCAGCCAGTTGGCGTCGTCGCGCTCGGGATAGTCGCTGCGTGCCGGCGCGCCGCGCGATTCGCGGCGCGCTTCCGCGGACACGATCGTCGCTTTCGCGACCTCGATCAGGTTGTCGAGTTCGAGCGCCTCGACGCGGGCGGTGTTGAACGTGCGGCTCTTGTCGCCGATCGCCGTCCGCGCGACGCGATCCGCGAGTTCGGTCACTCGTTGCGCGCCCTCGGCGAGCAGCCCCTGGTTGCGGAACACGCCACAATGCGCCTGCATCGTCTTGCGCAGGTCGCTGCCGACTTCGGCGACGCTTTCCCCCGCCGTCGCCGTGTCGAGGCGCGCAAGTCGCGCGAGCGATGCTTCGCCCGCATCGGCGGGCAGCGACTTGTGCGCAAGCGCGGGCAGGTTGCGGCTCACGATGAAATCGCCGGCGGCGCGGCCGAACACGAGCAGATCGAGCAGCGAATTGGTGCCGAGCCGGTTGGCGCCGTGGACCGATACGCACGCGCACTCGCCAACGGCGTAAAGCCCGTCCACGACGGTATTCGGGTTGCCGTTCCGTGGCGCAACCACCTGCCCGTGGATGTTCGTCGGCACGCCGCCCATCATGTAGTGGATCGTCGGCACGACAGGGATCGGTTCCTTGATCGGGTCGACGTTGGCAAACTTGATTGCGATTTCGCGGATCGACGGCAGCCGCTTGATGATCACGTCGGGACCGAGATGGTCGAGCTTCAGCAGCACGTAATCCTTGTTCGGACCGCAACCGCGTCCTTCCTTGATCTCCTGGTCCATCGACCGGCTGACGACGTCGCGTGACGCGAGGTCCTTCAGGTTCGGCGCATAGCGTTCCATGAACCGCTCGCCGCTCGAATTCAGCAGGATGCCGCCCTCTCCGCGCACCCCTTCGGTGATGAGCACACCGGCGCCGGCGACGCCGGTCGGGTGGAACTGCCAGAATTCCATGTCCTCGAGCGGAACGCCGGCGCGCGCTGCCATGCCGAGGCCGTCGCCGGTATTGATGAACGCGTTCGTCGACGCTGCGAAGATGCGTCCCGCACCCCCGGTTGCGAGCACCGTGACCTTGGCCTCCAGCGCCATGACGTTGCCCGTTTCCATTTCGAGCGCCGTCACGCCGAGCACGTCACCGTCCGCATCGCGCATCAGGTCGAGCGCCATCCATTCGACGAAGAACTGCGTGCGGGCGCGCACGTTGCGCTGATACAGCGTATGCAGCATCGAATGGCCGGTCCGGTCGGCCGACGCACAGGCGCGCCGCACGGACTTCTCGCCGAAGTTCATCGAGTGCCCGCCGAACGGACGCTGGTAGATCGTGCCGTCGGGGTTGCGGTCGAACGGCATGCCGAAATGCTCGAGTTCGTAGACGACCTGGGGAGCCATCCGGCACATGTATTCGATCGCATCCTGGTCGCCGAGCCAATCGGAGCCCTTGATCGTGTCGTACATGTGCCACAGCCAGCTGTCTTCGGACATGTTGCCGAGCGAAGCGCCGATGCCACCCTGGGCGGCGACTGTGTGCGAGCGCGTCGGAAACACCTTCGAGAGCACCGCGACCGACAACCCCGCTTCCGCGAGCTGCAGCGACGCGCGCATCCCGGCCCCGCCGGCGCCGACGATCAACGCATCGAAACGCCGGGTCGGGAGCTTCATCCCCACAGCACCTGGATCGTCCAGCCGCCGTATGCGATCAGCACGCAGATGACGACGATCTGCAGCGTGAGGCGAACGCTGAGCGGCTTCGCATAGTCCATCAGGATGTTGCGCACGCCGACCCAACAATGGATGAACAGCGCGACCATGAACAGGAACGTCGCAATGCGAAACGCGTTGCCGGCGAAAAGCTCGCGCCACGTCGCATAGTCGAGGCCGCCGTGCCACAGCACGATGCCGAGGAACAGCACCGTGTAGAGCGTCATCACGACGGCGGTCACGCGCTGCGACAGCCAGTCGCGCAGGCCGTAATGCGCGCCGACCGGCAGCTTGTCGACGCGGCCTACCACAGCCGCACCGCCACGATGACGCCGAGGATGATCGAGAGGACGAGGACGACCGTCGCCGAGCTACGCGCAGGCGCGAGCTCGATGCCGACGTGCAGATCGAGCGCGAGATGGCGCAGCCCGGCGAGCAGATGTAACAGGTAGCACCAGGTGAGCACGAGCAGCGTCAGCTTGCCGAGCAACGTCGTGAAGGGCGCCGTCGCCGCCGCGAATCCTTCGGGCGACGCGAGCGTGCGCTGCACGAACCACAGCAGGACCGGAATTCCGGCGACGAACAGCAGCGCCCCGGTCATCCGGTGGAGGATCGACGTGATCGCCGGCACCGGCTGCCGGATCGCGAACAGGTTCAGATAGACCGGACGCGGTTTGACGATCGGGCGGTCAGCGGCAGCCATGGATCGACCTCGAAAGAGAAGCGTCACCGGAGCCGCACGGCGAAGCCCTGTCGCGGATCCACGGGATCTGCATAGCCGCAAATTATAGCCGAGGCGACCCGCAGCGCCCCGCGGCCGACGTCAGCCGAGCGTGTTCCAGTAATGCTCGTGCCGCGTCGTGCAGAGGCCTCGTCGAAACTCGACTGGCCGATCGCCATAAGTGAATGAAACGCGATCGACGGCGAGCAGCGGGGACCCCGGCGCGACGCGCAGGATCGGCGCACTCGTCGCATCGGCAGCGACCGCATGCAGGCGTTCCTCGGCGCGCAGCATCCGCACGCCGAACTGCGTCTCGAAAAAGCCGTACATGGACCCGGGATAAGCCGCGTAGCGCGCGCGCGTCAATCCGGTGAAGAGCGCCGCGGGCAGCGTGATGTCGTCGAAAATCGCCGGCGCGCCGCCGAACTCCAGCACGCGCCGCAGCACGAACACGCCATCGCCTGCTTTCAACCCGAGCAGCCGCGCCGTTTCCGCGCTCGCCCTCGCGCGCCGAAGTTCGATCAGGCGGTTGCCGGGATACTCGGGTTTGCCGTCGTTGCGACGGATTCGCAGGAAGCGGAAGCCGGATTTTTCCTCGGTGTGCGTGGCAACGAACGTGCCCTTGCCTTGCCTGCGCACCAGCAGGTTCTCCGCCGCGAGCACGCCGATCGCCTTTCGCACCGTTCCCTGCGACACGCCGAAGCGCGCGGCGAGCGCGAACTCCGACGGAATCGCCGTGCCGGGCGCCCATTCGCCGGCTTCGAGCGCACGCTCGAGCAGGTGACGGACCTGGACGTACAGCGGCTGGAACGTCGCGGAAGGCATTCTTGTATCTTATATCAGATATAGGACATTGACAGCATCCAGCGCCGCGGCCTAAGATCCCCAAGTCTGTCGCGACGCTTGCCCGGTCGCCGGACGCTGCAGGGACCGCGCCCCCGCTTGCGCCGGCGCGTGCCCGCCTCCCCTTCCGCGAAAGGCACCTGCAATGAAACCACCCGTCCGTGTCGCCGTCACCGGCGCCGCCGGCCAGATTGGCTACAGCCTGCTCTTCCGCATCGCCGCGGGCGACATGCTCGGCGCCGACCAGCCGGTGATCCTGCAGCTCCTCGAACTGCCGCTCGACAAGGCGCAGGCCGCGCTCAAGGGCGTCATGATGGAGGTCGAGGACTGCGCCTTCCCCCTCCTCGCCGGCATGCAGGGCGGCGCCGATCCGAAGGTCGCGTTCAAGGACGCCGACGTAGCAATGCTCGTCGGCGCCCGCCCGCGCGGGCCCGGCATGGAGCGCAAGGATCTGCTGCTCGAGAACGCGAAGATCTTCATCGAGCAGGGCAAGGCGCTCGACCAGGTGGCGTCACGCGACATTCGCGTGCTGGTGGTCGGCAATCCCGCGAACACCAACGGTTACATTGCGATGAAGTCGGCACCGTCGCTGCCGAGCAGGAACTTCACGGCGATGCTGCGCCTCGACCACAACCGCGCGCTGTCGCAGCTCGCGGCCAAAAGCGGGAAGCCGGTCGGTTCGATCGAAAAGCTGATCGTCTGGGGCAATCACTCGCCGACGATGTATCCGGATTACCGGTTCGCGACGGCGGACGGCCAGTCTCTTAAGGACATCATCAACGACGAGTCGTGGAACCGGAGCGTGTTCCTTCCCACCATCGGCAAGCGCGGCGCCGCGATCATCGAGGCGCGCGGCCTTTCGTCCGCAGCGTCGGCGGCGAATGCAGCGATCGATCATGTCCGCGACTGGCTGCTCGGCAGCAACGGGCGGTGGGTGACGATGGGCGTTCCGTCCGATGGCAGCTACGGCATCCCGAAGGACGTCATGTACGGCGTGCCGGTGACGACGGACGCCGGCAACTACACGCGCGTCGAAGGGTTGCCGATCGACGCGTTTTCGCGCGAGCGGATGGATGCGACACTGAAGGAACTCGAGGAAGAGCGCGCCGCCGTGGCGTCGCTCCTGCGCTGACGATGGCGGCTGCGAGCGGCGCGGGCACGACGCCGGACGCGGACTCCGCTCGATCGGCGAACGACGGCGCGGCGACGGCGGCGACGCTGCCGACCAGCGCCGGCGTGCGCTTTCGTGCGGCGGTCGCTGCCGAACGGCCGTTGCAGGTACCGGGCGCGATCTGCGCGTATCACGCCATTCTTGCCAAGCGCAGCGGTTTTCGCGCGATCTATCTTTCCGGGGGCGGCGTTGCCGCGGGTTCGCTCGGGATGCCCGACCTCGGCATCAGCAGCCTCGACGACGTGCTGATCGACGTGCGCCGCATCACCGACGTCTGCGATCTGCCGCTGCTCGTCGATGTCGATACGGGCTTCGGTGCGTCTGCGTTCAACATCGCCCGCACGGTCCGATCGCTGATCAAGGCTGGCGCAGGCGCGATGCACATCGAAGACCAGGTCGGCGCCAAGCGGTGCGGACATCGGCCCGGCAAGGAGCTCGTGTCGCAGCAGGAGATGGTCGATCGCATCAAGGCCGCCGCCGATGCGCGCACCGACGCGGCGTTCGTCATCATGGCGCGTACCGACGCGCTCGCCGTGGAGGGCCTCGAGTCGGCGATCGAGCGCGCGCTCGCGTTCGTCGAGGCCGGCGCCGACATGGTCTTTCCGGAGGCGATCACCGAGCTTGCGATGTATCGCCGCTTCGCCGACGCCGTCCGCGTGCCGATTCTCGCGAACCTGACCGAATTCGGGCAGACGCCGCTTTTCACCGTCGACGAAATCGCGGATGCCGGCGTCGCGATTGCGCTGTATCCGCTATCGGCGTTTCGGGCGATGAACCAGGCAGCGCTCGACGTCTACCAGGCGCTGCGGCGCGATGGTACGCAGAAGAACGTCCTCGCCACGATGCAGACGCGCAACGATTTGTACGACTACCTCGGCTATCACGCGTACGAGCAGAAGCTCGACCAGCTCTTTGCGCGCCGGAAGACCTGACGACGAACGCCATGACCGCCACCGAGATGACCGCCACCGCTGCGAAACCCAAGAAATCCGTTGCGCTGTCCGGCGTCGCTGCCGGAAACACCGCACTGTGCACGGTCGGGCGTACCGGGAACGACCTGCACTATCGCGGCTACGACATCCTCGACATGGCCGCGGTGTGCGAGTTCGAGGAGATTGCGTACCTGCTCGTGCACGGCGAATTGCCAACGCCGGCGGAACTCGAGGCCTATCACCGCAAGCTTGCTTCGCTGCGCGCGATTCCTGCTGCCGTGCGCACGGTGCTCGAGCAGATTCCGGCGTCGGCGCATCCGATGGACGTCATGCGTACCGGCGTGTCGATGCTGGGCAGCGTGCTGCCCGAGGACGCGCGGCACTCGGCCGCCGGCGCGCGCGACATCGCCGACCGGTTGCTCGCATCGCTGGGATCGATGCTGCTCTACTGGCATCACTACAGCCGCGACGGCCTGCGCATCGACGTCGAGACCGAAGACACGTCCATCGGCGGCCACTTCCTGCATCTGCTGCATGGGCGCCCGCCGTCCGCCGAGTGGGTGCGGGCAATGCACACGTCGCTCAACCTGTATGCCGAGCACGAGTTCAATGCGTCGACATTCACCGCGCGTGTCATCGCCGGCACGGGTTCCGACCTGTATTCGGCGATTACCGGCGCGATCGGCGCGCTGCGCGGGCCGAAACACGGCGGCGCCAACGAGTTCTCGTTCGAAGTGCAGCAGCGCTACGCGACACCCGACGATGCGGAAGCCGACATACGACGGCGCGTCGCTGCGCGCGAAGTCGTGATCGGTTTCGGGCATCCGGTGTACACGCTTTCCGATCCGCGCAACAAGGTGATCAAGGAGGTCGCGCGCGAGCTGTCGACAGCGGCCGGCGACACGACGATGTTCGACGTCGCGGAGCGCCTCGAGCACGTGATGTGGGACGCGAAGCAGATGTTCCCCAACCTCGACTGGTTCTCCGCCGTCAGCTACCACGCGATGGGCGTGCCGACGGGCATGTTCACGCCGCTGTTCGTCATCGCCCGCACGTCCGGCTGGGCTGCGCACGTGATCGAGCAGCGCGAGGACGGCAAGATCATCCGGCCGTCGGCCAACTACGTCGGTCCCGAGGATCGAACCTTCGTGCCGCTCGCGGCACGCAGCTAACCCTGCGCACCATGTCAGCACCCACGCCCTTGAGCGGCCGCCCCGCGCCCGACCAGGTCCTGGCCGACCTCGCCGATTACGTCTCGAAGTACGAGATCACCAGCGACGAGGCGTATCGCACGGCGCAGTACTGCCTGCTCGACACGCTCGGCTGCGGTTTCGAAGCGCTCTCGTATCCCGCGTGCACCAAGCTGCTCGGCCCGATCGTCCCGGGCACGATGGTTCCGAACGGCGCCCGCGTGCCGGGCACGCCGTTTCAGCTCGATCCGGTGCAGGCCGCGTTCAACCTCGGCGCGATGATCCGCTGGCTCGATTTCAACGACACGTGGCTCGCCGCCGAGTGGGGTCATCCGTCCGACAATCTCGGCGGCATCCTGATGACGGCGGACTGGCTCTCGCGCAATGCGGTTGCTGCCGGACGCGCGCCGCTCACGGTGCGCGACGTGCTGACCGGGATGATCAAGGCGCACGAAATCCAGGGCGTCATCGCGCTGCAGAACAGCTTCAATCGCGTCGGGCTCGATCATGTCGTGCTGGTGAAAGTCGCATCGACCGCGGTCGTCGCCAACATGCTCGGGCTGTCGCGCGATGAAACGATCAACGCCGTGTCGCTCGCGTGGGTCGACGGCCAGAGCCTTCGCACCTATCGCCATGCGCCCAACACGGGCTCACGCAAGAGCTGGGCTGCGGGCGACGCGACGTCGCGCGCGGTGCGCCTCGCGCTCATCGCAAGGACCGGCGAAATGGGTTATCCGTCGGTGCTCACCGCGAAGACCTGGGGTTTCTACGACGTGCTGTTCAAGGGGCAGCCGTTCCGCTTCGAGCGCCCCTACGGCAGCTACGTGATGGAGCACGTGCTGTTCAAAATCAGCTTCCCGGCCGAATTCCACGCGCAAACGGCGGTCGAATGCGCAATGCAGCTGCACCCACGCGTGCGCGATCGCATCGCCGATGTCCGCCGGATCACCATCCGAACCCACGAGTCGGCGATTCGCATCATCGACAAGCAGGGACCGCTCGCCAACCCGGCGGATCGCGACCACTGCATCCAATACATGGTCGCGGTGCCGCTGATCTTCGGCCGGCTGACCGCTGGCGACTACGAGGACGGCGTTGCGGCCGACCCGCGGATCGATGCGCTGCGCGAGCGAATGGTGTGCGTCGAGGACAAGGGCTTTTCGCGCGACTACCTCGATCCCGAGCGCCGCTCGATCGCGAACGGGATCACGATCGAGTTCAGCGACGGCACGAAGACGCCCGAGGTCGTCGTCGAGTACCCGATCGGCCATCGGCGCCGGCGCGACGAGGGGATTCCAATGCTGATCGACAAGTTCCGGACGAATGTCGCACGGCGGTTCGCGGCGAAACAGCAACAGGCGATCCTGGACGTGGCGCTCGATCCGCAGCGCCTGGCCGCGACGGCGGTGCATGAGTTCGTGGACCTGATGGTTTAGGGCCTTGTCAACAGGCTCTGGGAGATACGAGAAATGAGAATCCTGCTTCTTCTCGCCGCCCTGCTGCTGGTCGCCCCCGGCGTCCACGCCCAGGACGTCCCGAAACTGAAGGCCGGGCTGTGGGAAATGGAGCGCTCGTCCGATCGGCCGACGCACCAGCCGAATCGCATGACCATTTGTCTTGACGACTCCGTGCAGAAGCAGATGTTCGACCTGGGCATGGGCGCGATGAAGGGCATGTGCAGCAAGCACGACTTCGCGTTTTCCGGCAATCGCGGCAAGGGCGATTTCGTCTGCGACATCGCCGGCAGCCGCATGCATTCGAAATCGACGATCGCGCTCACCGGCAACACGGCGTACCGCACCGAGATTCGCACGACGTACGACCCGCCGTTCATGGGCCAGACGGAATCGTTTAGCGTGCTGACCGCCCGTCACGTCGGCGCGTGCAAGCAGGGCCAGCGCGGCGGCGACATCGTCATGCCGAATGGCCAGACCTTCAATGCACGTGACGCCATGGGCGGCGCGATGACGAACCCACCCGCCGGCTCGCGGCCTCGCCCACCCGCCGGCGAGCGGCCGCGCGCCGATCGACAACCAGGATGACGACGATGCCCCACAACCTGTTCGACACCCAGAAGGAACTGCATCTCGCTTCCGGCGCTTCCGGTCGCTTCTATTCGTTGCCCGCGCTCGAGCAGGCGGGCATCGGCAAGATTTCGCGACTGCCAGTATCGATTCGCATCGTCCTGGAAAGTGTCCTGCGCAACTGTGACGGCAAGAAGGTCACGGAGCAGCACGTGCGGCAGCTCGCCAACTGGGCGCCGACCGGCGCGCGCACCGAGGAAATTCCGTTCGTCGTCGCGCGCGTCGTACTGCAGGACTTCACCGGCGTACCGCTCTTGTGCGACCTCGCCGCGATGCGCAATGTCGCGCACGACCTCGGCCGCGATGCCAAGGTGATCGAGCCGCTGGTGCCGGTCGATCTCGTCGTCGACCATTCGGTGATGATCGACTTCTACGGCTCGCCGAAGGCGCTCGACCTCAACATGAAGCTCGAATTCGATCGCAACGCCGAGCGCTATCAATTCATGAAATGGGGGATGCAGGCGTTCGACACGTTCAAGGTCGTGCCGCCCGGCATCGGCATCGTCCATCAGGTGAACCTCGAATACCTCGCGCCGGGCGTGCATTGCAAGAACGGCGTCTACTACCCCGACACGCTGGTCGGCACCGACAGTCACACGACGATGATCAACGGCATCGGCGTGGTCGGCTGGGGCGTCGGCGGCATCGAGGCCGAGGCCGGCATGCTCGGCCAGCCGG
>DASSEA010000208.1:0-2236 GCA_035696805.1 Casimicrobiaceae bacterium | reverse complement strand
TTCCACCAGTTCTGCGCGGAGAAGATCTCGACCTCGTGCATGCCGCGGTATCCGGCGGCCTCCATCCACGCGCGGATCCGCGGCAGGTCGATGACACCGTCCCCCATCATGCCGCGATCGTTCAGAAGGTCCCGCGTCGGCACGAGCCAGTCGCAGATGTGATACGCGTAAAGCCGGTTGCGCTCGCCGGCGCGCAGGATTTGCGCCTGCAGGTCGGGATCCCACCACACGTGGTAGACGTCGACGGCGACGCCCAGGCCATCGTCGCCATTCGGTGCGAGCTCTTCACACAGCGCGTTCGCCTGCGCGAGCGTGTTGACGCACGCGCGGTCGGCGGCGTACATCGGATGGAGCGGCTCGATCGCAAGCCGCAGGCCCGCGGCATGTGCGTATTCGTGCAACAGGCCGATTCCGTCACGAACCATTTCTCGCGCGCCGGCGAGGTCGCGCGACACGATCGTGCCGCTGCGATCCTTGGGCAGTCCGCCGACGACGAGCACCAGGCATTGCGCGCCGAGCGTCAGCGCTTCGTCGACGGCGCGGCGATTGTCGTCGTGCGCAGCGCGCCTTGCTTCACGGTCGGGTGCCGGGAACATGCCGCCGCGACACAACCCCGTCACGACGAGCCCCGAATCGCGAATGCGCCGCGCCGTATCGTCGAGACCGGCGGCCGCGACCTGGTCGCGCCACGGCGCGATACCGCGAATGCCGTGGCGGGCGAGACCGCTGATGATGTCAGGCAGCGGCCACTGTGAGCGCACGGTCGCCGTATTGATCGACAACAGCGCGGGATCGGGGCCTGACATCAGTCGGTGACTCCGTGCAACACGAGCAGCGTCCGCATGCGATGCACGGCGAGTTCGGGCTCGACCAGCAGCGACGCGGCGTCCGCGAGGCGAAACAGCTCGCACAGATGCACGAGGCTGCGCGCGCTCTGCTGGCCGCCGACCATCGTGAAGTGCGATTGATGCCCGTTGAGCCACGCCATGAACACGACGCCCGTCTTGTAGAAGCGCGTCGGCACGGCAAAGACGTGGCGCGACAGCGGCACCGTCGGTTCCAGGATCGCATCGAAACGCGCGCGCTCGCCCGCGGCGAGCGCGGAGAGCGCCGCGGACGCGGCGGGCGCAATCGCGTCGAAGATGCCGAGCAGCGCATCGGAGTGGCCGTCGGCGTCGCCGCCGATCAGCGACGCGAAGTTGAAGTCGTCGCCGGTGTACATCCGCACGCCGGCGGGCAGTCGTGCGCGAAGCGCGATTTCCTTGCCGGCATCGAGCAGCGAAATCTTGATGCCGTCGATCTTCGACGCGTTTTCCGCGATCACGCGAACGCACACGTCCATCGCGCGCGAATGATTGGCATCGCGTTGGCGTTGATCGCGGCCGAGCCAGTAGCCGGCCAGTGCGGGATCGAACATCTCACCCAGCCAATGCAGGATCACCGGCTGCTCGACGTTGGCCAGCACGCGCGAATAGACGCGCGCGTAGTCGTCGGCGGAACGCGCGCGGGCAGCCAGCGCGCGGCTTGCCATCAGGATGATGCGTCCGCCGAGCCGTTCGATGGCCGAGCATTGCGCCTGGTACGCCTCGATGACCTCATCGATCGATCCGTTCGGATCGGGCGCCAGATCATCGGTGCCTGCGCCCGAGAATACGACGGCACCCGGGATGCTGCGCGCTTCGGACACGGTGCGCGCGATCAGCTCCAGTGACGTCGGCCAGTCGAGTCCCATGCCGCGCTGCGCGGTGTCCATCGCTTCGGCCACGCCGAATCCCTGTTCCCACAGGTAGCGACGGTAGGCGAGCGTCGCATCCCAGTCGATTGCGCTGGCGAGCCACGGATCGACGTTCGCGCGCGGGTCCGACACGACGTGCACGGCGGCGAAGGCGACGCGATTCCACGCCGGACGCACGCCGGGCGTGCGCGGCGGCGCGTTCCCCGCGAGCGTGTAGCGCGCGACGCTGCCATTCGATGTGATCAGCTTGATCGATGACATGGGGACTTTGGGCCCATAGGTTCGGAGGTGTAATTATTGGGAGCGAACGTCCATCTCGATGACCGTGCGCAGCAATAATTACACCTCCGACACCAAAGGTGGTACGTCCAGCATTCGTCGCTCCGCCCAGCTGCGCAGCCCGAGTTCGGCGAGTTGCACGCCCTTCGCGCCCTCGAGCAGGTTCCAGCGAAACGGGCCGCCGTCGACGACGTGCCGCAGGAAGAGCTCCCATTCCGCCTT
>DASSEA010000207.1:0-4144 GCA_035696805.1 Casimicrobiaceae bacterium | reverse complement strand
GCCGTCGGCGACATCGCGCCGCGTGACGCGGGCGTCGTGCAATCGCGGCTTCAAGGCCCGCTCGCGCGAGCGAGCTGACCTTCGTAAAGTGCGCGCACCGTGTCGATCGTATCGGCGTCTGCAGCCCGCTTGTCGCGGCGATAGCGCTTGACGCGCGCGAATCGCAACGCGAGCCCGCCAGGATAGCGCGGACTCGCCTGCAGATCGTTGAACGCTATTTCGACGACGAGCTCGGGCTTCACGTGAACGGTCCAATGGTCTCGATGCGTTTCGCGTTCGAGCAGTTCGGCGGTTTGCCACGCAAGCATCTCGTCGGCCATGCCCTTGAAGGTCTTGCCGAGCATCACCCATCCGCCCCTCGCGTCGTCGCGTGCTGCGAGATGCAGGTTCGACAGCCAGCCGTGACGCCGACCGTGGCCCCATTCGGCGGCGAGCACGACGAGATCGAGCGTGTGCAGGCGCTTGATCTTGAGCCAGGTCGCCGCACGACGACCCGGCTCGTAAGGCGCGTCGAGTGCCTTCGCCATCACGCCTTCGTGGCCGCGGGCGAGCGCGTCGTCGTAGAAGGTCTCGGCGGCCGCTTCGTCGTTCGTGACGATGCGCGGTATGCGAAGCGACTCCGGCAGCGCCGCCGCGAGCGCGTCGAAGCGGTCCATCGCCGGCGCAGTCGTCAGCTCGCGCGCATCCACGCGCAAACAGTCGAAGAAGAACACGGAAAGCGGCAACGACTCGCGCATCATCCCGACATCGACGGTGCGCCCGAAACGTCGCATCGTCACCTGAAACGGCTGTGGCGCCCCGCCCGGGTGCAGCGCGATGGCCTCGCCATCGAGTATCAGTTCGCGGGCGGTTACGCCGCGCATCGCTTCGACGATTTCCGGCACCGATGACGTGACGTCGTTGCGATTGCGCGTGTACACACGGACGTCTGCACCGGCCTTGTGAACGTGCACCCGCGCGCCGTCGACCTTCCATTCGAAAGCGGCGGTGCCGAACGCGCCGAGTGCTTCCGCCACGTCGGATGCCGGTTTTGCCAGCATCGGCGCGACCGGCTGCAAGACGGCAAGCGCGAAACGACCGAGACCGCCCCGACCCTCCGTGAGCGCGGCTTCGGCAACGCTGGCGACCCCGTTCGCGACCATCGCCGCGTGATGGACGGCCGCGACCGGCAGTGTCGCAGCGCTCGCCACCGCGTCGATCATCAGCGATTCGAGTGCGCCCTGGCGCAATTCACCCTGCACCAGCCGATACAGGAAGTCGCGTTCGGCGTCGCTGGCGCGGGCGAGTAAAGCGGCGAGAATCCGCGTGCGGCGCGTTTTCGATCCGCTGCCCGTGGCCTCGCCGATGGCTTGCAGCGCGGCGTCCACGTCGGTGACGGAGAGCGGCGCATCGGCGTCCGGTCCCGACACTGCATCGCGGAACAGCGCGTGCCCGATGCCGATCCTGCCCTGCCGCGTCTCTCCGGACAGGTACGCGACGCCAATCGCAATTTCTCCGGGAGCGAGCGTGCGCAGGAACTGCGCGATCGCGTTGATCTTCGCGTTTCGGCTCGGCGTGCCCGCCACGCGCTGCGACGTTTCGACAAGCTGAGAAAACAGCGTCATCGCCCGCATTCACGCGATAAGGCGCTCGTCCTGGCGTGGGCTAGCAGCGCGCTTCGCAATATCAGCAGCAGTCCCTCGCCGGGTCTTGCGCCCGGCGATGCGGCCGCGCTCCGCAGAGGTAGGTCCGGCACGAGGCGTGTAGGTTCCCCTGGACCGCGCACAACGCGCGTTTCCGCCCCACCGGACACTGCCTGCGGGTGAGGCCACGACTCCGGGCCATGGGCTAGTACGTGGCGCGTCCGCCCGAAATGTCGAGCACGAAACCGGTCGTGAACGAACAATCCTGCGATGCCGCCCACGCGACGAGCGCAGCAATCTCCTCGACATCCACCATCCGGCCGCGCGGAATCTTCGCCACCATGTAATCGATGTGCTCCTGCGTCACCTGGCCGAGGATCGCCGTGCGCGCAACCGCGGGCGCGATGGCGTTCACGGCGATGTCGTAGGTGGCGAGTTCCTTGCCGAGCGACTTGGTAAGGGCGATCAGCGCGGCCTTGGAGGCTGAGTACGCGGATGCGTTCGGGTTGCCTTCCTTGCCGGCGATCGACGCGATGTTGACGATGCGCCCGTAGTTGCGCGCGATCATTCCCGGAATCAGCGCATGACAGCAATTGAATGGGCCCTCGAGATTGACGCGCATCGTCGCGCGCAACTCGTCGACCGGATATTCCCACCCCTTCGCTGTCGGTCCTGCGATGCCGGCGTTGTTCACGAGGATGTCGACGCGCCCGAGCGCATCCTGCGTCGCACGCGCCGCAGCGTCGACGCTCGCCGGATCGGCGACGTCCACGTCGAATGCATGGGCGCCTTCGCCGAGTTCGCGCGCGGTCGTGCGCGCCAGCGCGTGGTCACGATCCCACAGGGCGACCTTCGCGCCCGACGCAAGAAAGCGTTCGGCGATCGCGCGGCCGATGCCCTGCGCGCCGCCGGTGATGACCGCTCTCCGGTCATGCAGGTCGATCCGATTCGACATGATCCTCTCCTTGGCCGGCTTCCCGTGCGAGCATATACGAAACCGCATGTGCACCGCGACGCGCGTCGCCCACCCGATGAAGATCGCCACGTACAACATCAACAGCATTCGCGGCCGCCTGGCGCGCCTCCTCGAGTGGCTCGACGAGGCGCAGCCGGACGTCGTCTGCCTGCAGGAGCTTCGCATCTACCACGAGGAGTTTCCGCGCGACGCGATCGCGAAGGCCGGCTACGGTGCGCTATGGCTCGGGCAGAAGCCGCGCTACAACGGCGTGGCGGTGCTCGTCCGCGGCGCCGAGCCGATCGAAATCCGGCGCGCATTGCCGGGGGATGCGCACGATGCACAGGCGCGCTATGTCGAGGCGGCGGTCAGCGGTATCGTCGTCGGTTGCCTGTATGCGCCGAACGGCAATCCGCAACCGGGTCCGAAATTCGACTACAAGCTTGCGTGGCTCGACCGACTGCACCGTCATGCGGCCGGTTTGTTCGCGTCGGGCGTGCCGGTGGTGCTTGCGGGTGATTACAACGTCGTGCCGACGCCGGCGGACATCTACGAGACCCGCTCGTACGACGACGACGCGCTCGTGCAACCCGAAAGCCGTGCCGCTTTTGCACGCTTGCTTGCGCAGGGCTGGACCGACGCCATCCGTGCGCTGCATCCGCGGGAGACGATCTACACGTATTGGGATTACATGCGCAAACGCTGGGAGCGCAATGCCGGGCTGCGCATCGATCACCTGCTGTTGAACCGCGAACTCGCAGCGCGGCTCGCGGCTGCCGGTGTCGACAAGGCCGTGCGCGGACGCGCGGGCGCGAGCGATCACGCGCCGGCGTGGATCGAAATCAAGCGGGCGTAGGAAACCCCTTGGTACGGCGCGCTACGGCGGCGACCGGCGCGACGGCACCGTGTAGAGGTACAGGACCGCATCGCCGCGCCCGGTCGCGTCGTTCTTCTCGGGCGCAGGAAAGCGCGCCACGCGCTCGATCGGCCAGTCCGGGAACGGAAAGTCGTGCGACACGACGCGCGCGCCCGGCGCGAGTTCCGCGAGAAGCTTGTCGCGCACGCGCGGCATGATCGTGGGAAACAGGTAGAGGGTCACGACCGTCGCCTCGGTGACTGGGGTCGCGAACCGGTCGCGTTGCTGAAAACGCACGCGGTCCGCCACGCCCGCGTCGGCGGCCTTCGCGTTGGCATACGCGACGGCCGTCTCGCTGATGTCGACGCCGAGGCCGCCGCGTGCACCAAAGCGCTCGACGGCGGCGATGACGAGCCGGCCGTCACCCGACCCGAGGTCGATGACGAAGTCGCCGGGCCCGACGCTCGCCAGCTTCAGCATCTCGTCGACGACCCGGGCGGGCGTCACGGCGACGGGCGCCACACGCAGCGCTTCGAGGTCGGCGGCGAACGCAGTGTCGGGGAACGCACCTGCCGCCGCGACCATGGCTGCACACGCGCAATTCGACAGCAACCAGGCCAGATGCAGTCTACAGTGAAGGCGCCAACCGAACGCCGCCGCCATTCCCGCGGTCAATCGTTGTGAGCGCTCGGTCGCGCGTTTCGTACACCT
>DASSEA010000206.1:0-7929 GCA_035696805.1 Casimicrobiaceae bacterium | reverse complement strand
AGGGCGCGAGTCCCGGTGCGAGAATCGGCGAAGGCTACGCGCGCTCGCCGGGGTGGTCAAGTGGCATGACCAATTGCGGCGCTACCGCGGCTGTCCGCCGAAGATGTCCGCGTAGCGCTTTTCCCATTTCGCCGACTCGTCGAGCACCGCCGCCGAATCCACGAACCGCAGCGGAAAGCGATTGAGCGTCGTCTCCACGCGGCGATTGGTCGGCACGAACTCGCGCGTCAGCAGCAGCCTTTGCCCTTCGACGCCAAGCACGAACTCGAACCAGAGCATCGCGGCGTTGGGGTGCGGCGCGCGCGCGGACACGGCGAGTCCGTTGACGCGGGCGATCGCCGGCGGCAGCACGAACCAGTCGATCGGCGCCCCCTTGCTTTTCAACTGCTCGGCCTTGTAGTTATAGACGGTCAGCGCGAGCGGCACTTCACCCGCGGCGACGAGATTGGCGAGCAGCGTGTGGCCCTTGCGCAGCGACACGCCGTTGTTCGCCACGATCGCGCGAAACAGCCGTTCCGCCTCGCGCTCCCCGAGCAGGCCGCTCACCGTCGCGAACCAGTCCGCGTCGTCCGCCTCGATCGCGAGCTTGCCCTTCCAGCGCGGATCGGCAAATCCTTCGTAGCTCGACGGCAGCTCGGACTTCTTCACGAGGTTCGTGTTGTACGCGAACGCGAAGATGACGAGCCGGGCACCGACCCAGGCCCGGTGCGGAAACACCGCTTCGGGCAGCAGGTCGGCGAGCGCGGGCGACGAGATCGGCAGCAGCATCCGCTCGCGGACGAGCGCCTCGAGTTCGGGACCGTTGGTGTCGTAGACGTCCGCGTCGAACCGGCCGGCGCGCGCTTCCGCAACCGCGCGCTGCAGTACCTTCTCCGAGCTCGCGCGCCAGACCTTCGTTTTGACGCCGTACTTGCGCTCGAACGCATCGGTCATGACTTTCATGTCGTCGACCGGCGTCGACGTGTAGAGCGTCAGTTCGCCTTCACGTCGCGCCGCATCGACGAGCTTCTGCATGCGATCCGCGCCGGCGTCGGTGACCGCCGGGGGCGCCTGCGCGGTCGCGAGCGCGGCGACGACGGCCATCGTCAGCGCAATGAGGACCCGGGGGAGGCGACGACGCGAACGCATCGTTCGATTAGAAGTTGTGTGTGATGCCGAGCGCGAACTGCTGCGGATCGGCGCCCGGTGGAATGTCGATGCCGTCGACGTTGTTGTATTGCGCCGACCGCCCGTTCCACACCTTGGCGTAGAGCGCGAACAGGTACGTTCGCCTGGACAGATAGTACGCAGCTCCCACGGCGACCTGCCGGCCGTCGAGTCCTTGCGTCGAGCATGGGACGCCATCGAACAGGCGGCAGCTCCCCGCGCCGGCGTAGTCAAACGCGCCCGCCGTCCGCCACGCGTCGCTCCATTTGGAATCGACGCCGATGCTCGCCGCGACGTGCCGGTAGTTCTGGAAGCGGCCGGGCCGTCCGCCGCGCTCCCTGTACGCCATTTCGGCGACGTTGCCCTCGACGGTGTGATCGCCGAAGCGGTACTGCAACGTTGCGCGCACGCCGGTATCGCGCGCACGGGCATTCGCATCGCTCGCATTGGACAGCGCGGATGGCACGTTGCGCGAGCCGCCGAACGTGTCGTTGTGGATTTCGTACGCGATCGCGCCGTACAACGGGCCGTTCGTATAGACGACGCCGAGCGACCACAGCCACGCATCGCGCGTCGAAGTTCGCGCTTCGTCGGGCGAATACTGGAGGAGACCCTGCAGCCCGCGATACGTTGGCGACTCGTAGCGCACCGAATTTGCGCGGCGCAGGTGAAAGCTGCCGGCGGAACTCGTCCCGAAGCCCTGCTTCGACAGCAGGTTGCTGTTCGACACGAAGTTGCCGCTCGACACGCCGAGGAACGACAGCGTATCGCCGACTTCCTTGTACACGGTGTCGAATCCGCCAAGCTTGACCGTTCCCCAGTACTCGCTTTCGAGGCCGACGTACGTGTTGCGGCTCGCGAGCTGCGTGTTGCCGGTGTCGACGAGGATCCGCTGCTCGATCAGGAAGAACGCCTTGAGACCGGCGCCGAGCACCTCG
Organism: Casimicrobiaceae bacterium; assembly: GCA_035696805.1. GTDB lineage: Bacteria > Pseudomonadota > Gammaproteobacteria > Burkholderiales > Casimicrobiaceae > VBCG01. Next base: position 5,845 of record DASSEA010000206.1, on the reverse strand, counting down.
TCGCCGCGGAAGCCGAGCCGCGAATTCGACGAGTCCATCTTGACGACGTTGGCGAACGTCTCACCGGTGAGCGCGCCGGCCAGCGTACTGACCGGCGTTCCGGGCTGCGTGCCACCGGTCGTGCGCGTCCAGATGACTTCGGGGTAGAGCCGGCCGTACAACGTGACCGACTGCGCAACGACGACGGCCGGCAGACCGATCAGGACAGCCGCGGCGAGCGCGCGCAATCGACGGATCATCGACCTTCCCCCCTGCGTTGTGGTTTTCTTCGCAGTGTGCGCGTGTCGCACACAATGGCCGTTCCGCTATACGGAACCCGTCCGCCCGGCGCCAAACGTAACTAACGGAATGCCGGACGTCAAATGAAACCCGCTGGCGACTCGGGGACGGGTTCGTCTTAGACGTCATCCGCCTTGAGCGCCAGCACTTTACCGGCGTCGATCGCGACATGGATCGGCGCGCCGATCCTGGTGGCGAGCCGCGGGTGCGCACGCGCGAGCAGCACGCGCTCGCCGACCTTGACGCGAAAGTCGATCGATTCGCCGAGAAAGATCTTCTGGTCGACGACGGCCGTCCAGGTATTCGACGGCCCCGACGAGGGCGCTTCGGACAGCTCCACGTCCTCCGGCCGCACCGTCAGAACGACGCGATCGCCCGCCGCGAGCGATTCGCTCGCGACGGCATCGACGACACCGAGTTCGCTGTCCACGCGCACGAGCGCGCCGCCGTTCTCCGCAGTGCCCACGACGCCATGGAAGAAATTCGTCGTGCCGACGAAGTCGGCGACGAACGGATTGGCGGGGCGCGCGTAGATCGTTCGCGGTGAGCCGACCTGCATCAAGCGTCCATCCTTCATCACGCCGATCTCGTGCGACAGCGCGAGGGCCTCGGTCTGATCGTGGGTGACATACACGGTCGTCACGCGGAGCTCGCGCTGCAATCGCTTGAGCTCGAAGCGCATGCGCTCGCGCAGCTTCGCGTCGAGGTTCGACAGCGGCTCGTCGAGCAGGAGCACCCTCGGTTCATGCACGAGCGCGCGCGCGAGCGCGAGGCGTTGCTGCTGGCCGCCGGACAGCTGAGTTGCTGGACGATCGGCGACGTCGTCGAGCGCGACGGTCTTCAGCACGCGCAGCACCCGGTCGCGCAGCTCGTTCCGCGGCAGCCGCCTGCGTCCCGCGACGAGCGGGAACGCCGCGTTGCCGAACACGCTCATGTGTGGCCAGATCGCGTACGACTGGAACACCATGCCCAAGCCGCGGCGGTTTGCCGGAACGAACACGCCGCGGGCCGCCGAGAACACGACGATGGAGTCCACGACCACCTCGCCGGTGTGCGGGCGCTCGAGGCCGGCGATTGATCGCAGCGTCGTCGTCTTCCCGCAGCCGCTCGGGCCAAGCAGCGTGAAGAAGCGGCCCTTCGGCACGTCGAACGAAACGTCGGCCACGGCCTGAACCGTCGGTGCGCCCACGTTCCTGTAATCGGTGGCGAGCGCACGTACGCTCAGCATGGCGCCCGCTGCTGCCGCCGGGGAATCGTCGGCGACGTTCATGCCGCTCGCGCCACGAGCCGTCCGGCGATCGGCTGCGCGACCATCACCAGCACGAACAGCGCGAGCGTCATCAGCACACCGAGCGCCGACAGTTCCACGTACTGACCGTTCTCCCACAGCTCCCAGATGACGACGGACAGCACCTCGCTGCCGGGTGCGTAGAGCAGGATCGAACTCGACAGCTCGCGGACCGCAACGATCGCGATGTAGAGCCAGCCGGCGATGAACCCCGGTCGCAACAGCGGCAACACGACGTGGCGAAACGTCGCCCACCACGACGCGCCGCTCATGGCGGCCGACTCCTCGAGCTCGCGATGAATGCCCAGCATCGACGCGGTGTTGTACCGGATGCCGTAGGGCAGGAAGCGCGTGACGTACGCGATGAAGAGGATCCACAGCGTGCCGTAGACCGCGATGTCGACGTGCAGATAGAACACCAGGATGGCGAGGCCGAGCACGAGGCCAGGGAAGACGATCGGCAGCGAGGCGAGCGCATCGAGCAGCGATCGTCCACGCGCCTTCGTCCGCACGACGACCCAGCAGACAACCGAGGTCACCAGCATGACGAAGGTCGCCGATCCGGCGGCGAGCGCGAGGCTGTTCCAGGTCGCGCGACCGATCGCCGGAAAGGCGAACACGAACCGGTAGGGCTCGAGCGTGAGCTGGCCGAGCGCCGCAAGCGACGGCACCGCGTAGAACCGCTGGAACGACGACCACAGCAGCACGAGGAACGGCAGGCCGACGAGCAGCAGGAAGTAGAGCACGAAGAGCGCGACGGCAGGCCCGCGCCACGCGCCGAGATCGATCGGCCGCCGGCGGTACGCCCGGCCCGCCACCGTCGCGTGCCGTTCACCGCGCAGCGTAAGCCGTGACTGCAACCACAGCCCAAGCGACGTCAGCGCGAGCAGCATGGCCGCGTACGCGCACGCGAGCCCCACGTTCGCGGGATAGCGATGCATCGACGTGTAGATCGCGGACGTGAAGACGTGGATGCCGGCCGGCAGACCCAGCAGCGCGGGCACCTCGAACGACCCGAGCGCGCGCACGAACAGGATCAGGAGCGTCGCGAAAGCCGCGGGCCACGCGAGCCTCAACGTGATGTGCCATGCGGTCATCAAGATTCCCGCGCCACTCGTCAGCGCGGCCTCTTCCAGCGCCGGGTCCATGGCGCGAAACGCCGCGGTCATCAGCAGGAACGCCAGCGGCGAGTAATGCAGGCCGTCGACGAAGGCCATACCCCATAGCGAGTAGACGTCAACGAAGACGTGGTCGAGGCCGGTCAGCCACTGCAGCGACAGGTTCACGAGGCCGATCTTCGGGCTGCCGAGCAGAATCCACGCGACGACGAACAGCACGCCCGGAATGATCAGCGGCACGATCGACAACGCGTAGAACAGCCGCTTGAACGGCGCGTCCGTCCGTTCGTTGACGAAGGCGAGCAGCGTTCCAATCGTAAACGCGAACAGCGACGTCGCGGCTGCGAACCGCACCGAGTTCGCGAAGAGGCGTGGCGTGCTGCCATTCGACCATGCTGCCGCGTAGTGGTCGAGCGCGACGCGCATCGACCCCGCCGCAGCGGGGACCTGCACGCTCTGCCACATGAGGAAGCCGAGCGGAACGAGCGCGAGATACGCCACCAGCACGGTGCTTGCGCCGATGACGAGACCGCGCGCCATCACGGCTCGGTCAATCCAGGGCCTAGATCCGGAAGCTTTCGAGCGTTTCCGGCGCAAACAGCGCCTCGGGCTCGAGGCGTTGCTTCGACAGTCCCTGCTCGTGGTGGTAACGAAGGAACGTCGCCAGCGTTTCGCGATTGCGCGCAAAGCCATACGGCCAGTAGTCGTCACCAAGTTCGCGGCGCGTCTCGGCGACGTGCGCGATCAGCCACGGCAGCATCGTTTTCAGCGCGGCGGTCTGCTGCAGGTCTTCGTAGGTCAGCCTCTGCGCCGCGCAGAACGCCTTGTAGAGCGACTGGGCGACCCACGGGTCGCGCTCGTAGACGTCGCGGCGGATGACGACGGTGTGCATGATCGGAAAGATGCCGGTGCGCCGGAAGTAGGCTTTTTCGACGTCGACGAAATCCTCGAACAGCCGGCGCACGCGGCCGTCGCCGGCCGCATACGTCGACGGCATTCGCGCCGTCTGCAGCGCCGCGATCTCGCCGGTTGCGAGCATGTGCGCCAGCGTCTGCCCGGCGCCGATCGGCTCCACCCGAATGTTCGCGGGCAAGTCGAGCCGGATCTTTTCCGAACGCCCCGGCTCTTCCTCGCCGCCGGTGACATAGGTGACGCTATCGATCGGAACGCCGTATTCGTCGGCGAGGATGCCCCGGATCCACACCGGCGCGGTCATCTGGTATTCCGGATTGCCGACCCGCTTGCCGATCAGGTCGCGCGGCTCGCGAATGCCGGCTGCAGCGCTCACGTAGATGCTCGAATGACGGAAGAATCGCGACGGAAAGACCGGTATCGCGATGAACGGCGGCGGGTCGCGGTTGAGCGACACCGTGTACGACGACAGCGACATTTCGGCGACGTGGAATTCGCGATGCCTGAGCATCCTGAAGAACGTCTCCTCCACCGGCATGTCGAGATAGACGAGATCGATGCCGTCCGGCCGCCCGCGTCCATCCTGCAGCGCGCGGGTGCGATCGTAATTCCAGCAGCCCAGCGTCAGCCGCAGCTTGCTCATCGCGGGCCTTTCGTGGTGATCAATGTCGTCGTGCCAGGGCGTCCGTCGTCGCGCTGCCTGGACGAATCAGCCCGCCGACGCGTGCAACGGATGGTATCCGAGGCGCTGGGAAACCGCGCGCGCCGCCGCGGCGACGTCACCGGCAAAGCGCTGCAGCGTCTTCTTGTTGACGCGCTGAACGGGTCCGGCGATGCTGACGGCGGCGATCACGTCGCCATGATGATCGCGAATCGGAGCGGCTGCCGCGCGCAGCCCGATTTCCAGCTCCTCGTCGTCGAGCGCAAAGCCACGCGCGCGCACCCGTGCGAGTTCGTCGCGCAACCGTTGCGGCCGGACGATCGTCTTCGGCGTGCGCGGCGCGAGTCCCGCCGCGATCACCTGTTCGAGGATCTCCGGCGCCGCGTGCGCGAGCAGCACCTTGCCTTCGCTGCAGCAATGGGCGGGGACGCGCGCCCCCAGGTTCGACTGCATGCGAATCGCCTGCGGGCTCGCGAGGTTGTTGACGTAGAGCACGCTGCCGTGATCGAGTACCGTCAGATGAACCGACTCGCCCGTGCGTTCCATCAGCGCGCGCAGATAGGGACGCGCTTCGTTGACGAAACTCATCTTGCGCCGCACCAGCATGCCGAGCTCGAACAGCGCGAGACCGAGCCGGTAGGCGCCGGTTTCCGGATTGCGCTCGAGAAAATCGACGGCGACCAGCGTCGACGCGAGCCGATGCACGGTGCTCTTGCCGAGACCGAGTCGTCGCGCGAGATTGCTGATGCCGATCTCGTACTCGCCTTCGGAAAAGGCCTTCATCAGCCGCGTCGCGTTGGCGACCGACGAAAGTCGCGCACCCGCTCGGCGCGCCATCCGGGTGCGTTCCGCCACGCTGGCCGTCCGTTCCGTTATCCGGAACGCGAGTCTACCGTCGACGGCCTGGAATCGCTACCGGTGCGCGGCGCCACGGGGATCGCATCCGTGGCCTGGCGATCGCATCCGCGGCATGCGCGCAACAGCGGGTACGCGTTCAGCGCGCGCTGCCTGCATGGCGCTTGCGAACGCCGCGCGGCAGTCGCATCCTTCCGCTTGCAAACCCGCTGCTTCGGAATTCAGGCGTCAAGATGGCCGCACCCGCCCTGCACACCGAGTTCCTGTCGATCGAGCAGGGCGTCTCCGGGTTTCTCGCCAAGCCGAGCGGCGTGCCGGGAATCGGCGTCGTCGTCATCATGGAGGCGTTCGGGCTGAACGCGTTCGTGAAGGGCGTCTGCGAGCGCTTTGCGCGCGCCGGGTACATGGCGCTCGCGCCCGACATCTACCATGGCGACACGTTCGAATACAGCGATCGCGAGCGCGCGATCGCGCGCGTCAACGAGGTCGACGACGACGTGGCGATGCGCGAAGTCGGGGCGGCACTCGACATGCTCGTCGCGCAAGGTGCGCGCGACGGTCGCCTCGCGGTCATCGGTTTCTGCATGGGCGGCCGGCTGGCGTTCCTCGCCAACGCCGTGCACGGTGCCCGTCTCGCAGCGTCGGTGTCGTTCTACGGCGGCGGCATCGCACCGGCGGTACCGCGCGGGAAGCGCAAGTCGCTGATCGACCGCATGGGGGACTTGTCCGCAC
>DASSEA010000205.1:0-2628 GCA_035696805.1 Casimicrobiaceae bacterium | reverse complement strand
CCGACTCGAACTTTTCGGTGGCGGGCAACATGCTGGCGGGCCCGCGCGTGATCGGTGACGCCGCGAACGCCTTTCGCGCAAATGCGCAGCTCGACTTCGCCGAGCGGTTGCTGAGGGCGATGGAAGCGGGCGAAGCGGCTGGCGGCGACAAGCGCGGCAAGCAGGCGGCCGCACTGCGCATCGTGACGACGGAGCGCTATCCCGCGCTGGACCTCCGCGTCGACGATCACCCGGAGCCGTTGCGTGAACTCCGCAGGCTGCTGGCGAAGAGCCTCGAGCGCTTCCAGCCGTTCGTCGCGTGCCTGCCGTCGCGCGCGAACCCCTCGGGCATCGTCGACCGTGCGGTGATCGAACGCGAGATCGAGGCCTTCACGGCGCGTCGCGCCAACCAGGCGACCGGAGAATCGGGTCGAATGAAACCATGAACGAATTCTCGAACGTCGAAACAGCGGTCGACGGCTGGCCAGGTCATGGGACGCACCGGATTCCCTTCGCTGCGTACACGCGCAACGACGTCTACCTGCGCGAACTCGAGCGCCTTTTCTACCGCGGCCACTGGTGCTACGTCGGGCTCGAAGCCGAGGTCCCGAACCCCGGCGATTTCAAGCGCACGGCGATCGGCGAGCGGTCGGTGATCATGGTGCGCGACGCGCACGGCGCGATCAACGTCGTCGAGAACGTCTGCGCGCATCGGGGCGTGGCATTCTGCCGCGAAAACTTCGGCCATCGCAACGAATTCACCTGCCCGTACCACCAGTGGACGTACGGGCTCGACGGACGCCTGCTCGGCGTCCCGCTGATGCGCGGCGTTCGCGGCGAGGGAGGCGTGCAGGGCGGCATGCCGGCCACTTTCCGGCGCGAGGACCACGGGCTTACGCGGCTTGCGGTCGCGGCGCGGAACGGCGTCGTATTCGCGTCGTTCGATCCCGACGTCGAGCCGTTCGAGCGCTACTTGGGCGACGAGGTTCTGCACTACTTCGACCGCGTGTTCGACGGCCGAACGCTCAGGGTCCTCGGTTATTCGCGACAGCGGATCGACGGCAACTGGAAACTGATGCAGGAGAACATCAAGGACCCGTATCACCCGGGACTGCTGCACACGTGGTTCGTCACGTTCGGCCTGTGGCGCGCCGACCAGAAGTCGCAGCTCATCACCGACGCGCACGGACGGCACGCGTGCATGATCTCCCGGCGCAACGAAGGCGGATCGGGTGCGGTGACGAAGGGCGTTTCGAGCTTCAAGGCGAACATGACGCTGCACGACGATCGCGTGCTCGACGTCGTCAACGAGCCGTGGTGGAACGGGCCGACCGTCGTGATGACGACCATCTTCCCGAGCGTCATCATCCAGCAGCAGGTCAATTCGCTGTCGACGCGGCATATCCAGCCGCGCGGGCCGGACGCGTTCGACTTCGTATGGACGCACTTCGGATTCGCCGACGATACGCCGGAGATGCAACGCCGGCGACTGCGCCAGGCGAACCTTTTCGGCCCGGCCGGTTACGTGTCGGCGGACGACGGCGAGGTCATCGAGTTCTCGCAGCAGGGCGCGCGGCAGCGGCCGGATCTCGCGAGCGTCGTCGAACTCGGCGGCATCGACACCGCGACCCGCACCGAGCACACGGTCACCGAAACGCTCATCCGCAGCATGTACGGCTACTGGCGGCGCGTCATCGATGACTGAAGGGACGAACGTCCTTTCGCGGGCGGCGCTCGACATTCCGACGTGGCTCGAGCTCGTCACGCTGTACCACGCGTACGGCAGCGCGCTCGACGCGCGCGAATACGCGCGCTGGCCGGAATTCTTCACCGACGAATGCGTGTACCGCCTGCAGCCTCGCGAGAACTTCGACCGCGGCCTGCCGCTCGCGACGATGGCGTTCGAGAGCAAGGGCATGCTGAAGGATCGCGTGTACGGCATCACCGAAACGCTTGCACACGATCCGTACTACCAGCGGCACGTCATCGGGGTTCCCATCGTTCACCGCGTCGACGGCGACACGATCGAGGCGGAGGCGAACTACGCCGTTTTTCGTACGCGGCAGAACGATCTGTCGGAAGTGTTCAACGTCGGACGCTACGTCGACATCGTTCGCCGGACCGCCGATGGGTTGCGCTTCGCATCACGCATTTGCGTCTTCGACAGCGAGATGATCCCGACCTCGATCATCTATCCGATTTGAAGGGGTACGCGGCGATGCCGCTGCGGTGGAGGACGATGCGGTCAAGGCACTCCTCAGCGTTTGAATGCGAGTGCAACCTTGCGTGCAACGGCCGCGTAATGCCGACAGAGTTTTTTTGTGGGCGATGAGCGGAATCATCTCCAACCACTGTTACGATAAGGTGCGTTCGGAGTTACCTTTCATTAACCTTCATTACTGTGAGGACCGTTGCATGCGTAAGCATTCGTTGACTCGATTTTGGGTTTGGTGCGTCGGAGCGCTCATCGCGCTCGTTTCGACTGCGACGATCGCGACCACGACCGTTCCCCTCCGCGCAACGATCGGCTTCACCGAACAGGTCGGCGCTCCGAGCTTCGGCTGCGCGCTGACCGGAACGATCGACGGCTTTGGCACAGCAGGCAAGCTGGGTGCGCTGCATTTGACGTCGACAGACTGCATCAATCCG
>DASSEA010000204.1:0-3614 GCA_035696805.1 Casimicrobiaceae bacterium | reverse complement strand
AGCGTCGCCTGCGTTTCGGGGATCGGTCCCCAGCCCGGGGCGATGCCCACGAAATCGCCCTTGATGTGGCGGAAGTCCCCGTTGTGGAACGGGTACGTGCGGCGGCCCGTGTAGATCGTCCGGCGCGCGCAGAGCGTCGGCAGCGCCTCGGGATACGCGCGCTCGAAGCGCACCGCCTCCCGAGCGAACGCATCGAGATGGGGGGTTGCGATCGACGCCCACGGCGGTGGCGTGCCGTAACACCCGACGGCGTCGCGTCGCAGCGTGTCGAAGATCACGAGAACGACGTGGCGGATCGGCGACTTGGGAGTCTCGGCCATGAATCGACATCGGGGTCAGAGCAACAAGTCGACTTATTGCTCTGACCCCGAAGTGATGTATTCGATTACATATCTTCGACGCAGGCGCGGCTGCTGTCAATCACCACCGCTCGCCAAGGTGCGCGTTGCAATCGATTGCACGACGCGTATGCTTGCCCGATGGCGCGAATCGCTTCGGACGACGCTCCCGTGGTCGCGCGGGACGTCGCCCGCCTTGCCGGCGTCTCGACGGCGACCGTTTCGCGCGCGCTCAATCTTCCGGACAGCGTCGACCCCGCCACGCTGACGCGCGTACGCGCCGCGATCGACAAGCTGCGCTACGTCCCGCACGGCGCCGCGCGCGCGTTGCGCAGCCGGCGCAGCGACATGATCGGCGCCGTCGTGCCGTCGTTCGACTATGCGCTCTACGCGCGCACGACAAGCGCCCTGCAGCGCGAAGCCGACGCGCGCGGCTACGCGCTCGTGCTCGCGACGCATCATTACGACCTGCAGACCGAGGTGCGCGTCACCCAGCAAATGGTGCGGCACGGGGTCGACGCCTTCGTGTTCGTCGGCCTCGACCACGACAAGGCCCTCTATTCGCTGCTCGACCGCTACGGCCGGCCTTACGTCCTGACGTGGGGCGTCGACGCCGCCGGGCTGCATCCGAGCATCGGTTTCGACAATCGTGCCGCCACCTACGCGATGACGCGTCACTTGCTCGACCTCGGACACCGCCGATTCGGTCTGATCAGCGCGCCAACGACCGGCAACGACCGCGCGCGGGAACGCGGAGCCGGCGTACGTTCCGCGCTCGCGACGGCCGGCCTTACGCTCGACGATGACGCCGTCCGCTACGGGCCGATCGCGCTCGAATCGGGCGCAGCGTTGATGCGCGCGTTGCTCGCGCGCAAGCCACGGCTTACCGCCGTCATCGCGACCAACGACGTGTTCGCCGTCGGCGCGATGGTCGCGTGCCGCGAGGCGGGGGTGCGCATACCGGACGACGTTTCGATCACCGGCGTCGACAACACCGACCTCGGTGCCACGCAGACGCCGGGACTGACGAGCATTCGTACACCGATCGTCGAAATCGGTCGCGCCGCTGCATTGCAGCTGTTTGCGCGCCTGGAGGGCCAGCCCGCCGAGCTGTCGCAGCTGCTCCCGTTCGAACTCGTGCAGCGCGGGAGCACTGCGCCTCCCGCCGCCTCCGCCAGGCAGCGCCGTTAAACTACGCCGCGCCTGCAATGCGGGCGACCACCCCCGCGTTACTTTCCGGAGTACCGATGCCGTTTCCCTGCGCGAATGCACGGCGCGATCACCCGCGCTTCGTCACCGTACTTCGCGGGATCCCGGTCGTTGCCTTGACCTTTGCCGCGACGCTCGCCCGGGCGGAAACCGTCGTCGAGTACTACCACCCGGGGCTCGACCATTACTTCATGACTCCGCTCGCCGCGGAAATCGGCGATCTCGACTCCGGGCGCATCAGCGGCTGGAACCGTACGGGTTTTGTCTTCGAAGGTTTCGCGTCGCCGGCAGCGGGCACCGTCGCCGTCCATCCGGTGTGTCGCTTCTACATTCCGCCGATCCACGGGGACTCGCACTTCTTCTCGGCGTCATCAGAAGAATGCGCCGACGTGCGCGCCAGGATGCTGACCGATCCGAATTTCAGTGGCTACTACGAGGAAACGTCCTCCGAGTTCTACATCGCCTTGCCGAACCTGGTGACGGGTGCATGTCCTGCGGGCACCGTGCCCGTGTATCGGTTGTGGAATCAGCGCGCGGACTCGAACCACCGTTACACGACCGACGCGGCGACACGCGCAGCGATGATCGCGCGCGGCTACGTCCCCGAGGGGTTTGGCCCCGAGGGCGTCGCGATGTGCACGACGCACGCCACGATTTCGGATTCGCGTGTCCGCGTCACCGGCGCCTCGCCGTTTGCGCCCGGCTGCGATGGCGTTGCCGCGACCGGCACGCTGTACCTCGGCGCCGAGGTCGAGCCGTACGTCGCCGTCGATCCGCGCGATCCGCTGCACCTGATCGGCGTGTGGCAGCAGGATCGCTGGTCGAACGGCGGCGCGCGGGGGCTTCGCACCGGCTATTCGTTCGACGGCGGCCTCACCTGGGCGTCGTCGCAGGCGCCGTTCAGCCGCTGTACTGGCGGCAACGCGGCGAACGGCGCGGATTTCGCGCGCGCGAGCGATCCGTGGGTGACGATCGGACCTGATGGCATCGCTTATCAGATCGCGATCGCGTTCACGGGCCAGACGTTCGCCGTCGCCTCGTCGAATGCCGTCCTCGCCAGTCGCTCGCTCGACGGCGGCCGCACGTGGGGCACCGCCGCGACCCTGATCCAGGACGGCCAGGCGCCTTTTAACGACAAGGAGTCGATCACCGCCGATCCGCTGGTTCCCGGTCACGCGTACGCGACGTGGGATCGGCTCGAGCAGAATGGCCACGGCCCGACGTATTTCGCACGCACGACGAACGGGGGCGCATCGTGGGAGGCAGCGCGGCCGATCTACGATCCGGGGGGGCGCAACCAGACGCTCGACAATCAGATCGTCGTTGCGCCGAGCGGAAGCAACGCCGGGACGCTGTACGATTTCTTCACCGAATTCGAGAACGTCGGCAACAACCTGCTGGTGCCGCGGTTCGGCTTCGTGCGTTCGGCCGATCGCGGCGTGACATGGAGCGGCTTCAACCTGATCACCGGCTTGCAGGGCATCGGCACGCGCGACCCTGAAAACGCATCGCACGAACTGCGCGACGCCGCGAATCTGCCCGCGGTGGCGGCCGGCCCGAACGGCGTGCTGGTCGCCGTCTGGCAGGACGCTCGTTTCAGCGCGGGCATCCGCGACGGCATTGCGTTCACCCGCTCGACCGATGGCGGAACCACGTGGAGCCCGCCCGTGCAGATCAACGCGGTGCCCGCGGTGCAGGCATTGTTACCGACGGTGAACGTGCGCGCGGACGGCACGATCGGCGTCGTCTATTACGACCTGCGCAACAACACGGCGGATCCTGCGACGCTGTTCGTCGACGTGTGGCTCGCGACGTCGACGAATGGCGTCGACTGGTCGGAACGTCACGTCGCCGGCCCGTTCGACTTCAATCCCGCGCCGATCGCGGAAGGCGGACGTTTCGTCGGCGACTACCAGGGCTTCACCAGCGTGAACGGACAGTTCGTGGCGTTCTTTGCCCGGACGAACGACGATCCCGGCAATCGTACCGACGTTTTCGCGTCGGTCTTCCGCCCACCGGTGGGCGCGCTCGCAACGGCGGGCAAGGCGTATCGCGCCTTCAAATCGA
>DASSEA010000203.1:0-6525 GCA_035696805.1 Casimicrobiaceae bacterium | reverse complement strand
CCGAGGCCCGAAGGGGGCGGCGGCGCACGATTGCGCACAGGGCGACACGGGGAGCCGTGGGCGCCTCGTCGTTGCCAGGAGCCCGCCGCATGAGTGCGCCGGGCGAGGCGAGAGCCGAGCCGAGGCCCGAAGGGGGCGGCGGCGCACGATTGCGCACAGGGCGACACTGGGAGCCGTGGGGGCCTCGTCGTTGCCAGGAGCACGAGGGATGAGTGCGCCGAGGCCCGTGTCGCGCGAGACGGCTTCTTTCGGCGTCGTGGCGCCGGCCTGCGAAGCGCTTTGCGAGCTGTTCGACCTGCCGTTCTCCGATTTGCTGCTGCGCGCGCAGCACGTGCACCGGACGCATCACGCGCCGAACACCGTGCAGCTCTCGACGCTGCTGTCGATCAAGACCGGCGGCTGTCCCGAGGATTGCGGCTATTGCCCTCAGGCGGCGCGCTACCAGTCCGGGGTCGCAAACGAGCCTCTGCTGCCGCTTGCCGACGTCATCGAGGCTGCGCAGGCCGCGAAACGGGCGGGTGCGACGCGCTTCTGCATGGGTGCGGCGTGGCGGGGACCGAAGGACCGCGATCTCGCACCGGTGCTCGACATGGTCGGCGCGGTCAAGGCGCTCGGACTCGAAACCTGCTGCACGCTCGGCATGCTGAGGGACGGGCAGGCCGAGCAGCTGAAGCGCGCCGGTCTCGACTATTACAACCACAACCTGGACACGTCTCCCGCGTTCTACGGGGACATCGTGTCGACGCGCACGTACGAGGATCGCCTCGCGACGCTGGCGCGCGTGCGTAACGCGGGGCTTCGCGTGTGTTGTGGCGGCATCGTCGGGATGGGGGAATCGCGCCGGCAACGCGCCGAGCTGATTGCCGAACTCGCACGCCTCGCGCCCGAATCGGTGCCGATCAACCACCTCGTGCAGGTCGAAGGCACGCCGCTGCACGCGCAGTTGCACGGAGAGAGTGCCGTCGATCCCCTCGAATTCGTGCGAACGATCGCGGTGACGCGCATCGCGATTCCGCGCGCGATGATCCGGCTGTCGGCGGGTCGCCGCGAACTCGGGGACGCCGTCCAGGCGCTGTGCTATTTCGCGGGCGCCAATTCGATTTTCTACGGCGAGAAGCTGTTGACGACCGGCAATCCGGACGTCGAGGCCGACCGGAGTCTGTTCGCAAGGCTCGGGCTCGTGCCGGGGTGAATGCCCGCATTCCGGCGATCGCCGAGCTCGAGCGCGCGCTCGACCGCCGGCGCGCCGAAGGGCTTGCCAGAACGCGCCGCGTTTTCGATTCTCCGCAGGGTGCGCACGTTCGCTTCGAGGGCCGCACGCTGCTCGCGTTTGCAAGCAACGATTATCTCGGTCTTGCGAACGATGCCGCAGTGGTGGCTGCGGCGCGCGACGCCGCCGTGCGCTATGGCGTGGGTGGCGGGGCCTCGCATCTTGTCGCCGGGCACGCGACGCCGCATGCCGAGCTCGAGGCGGCACTCGCCGACTTCGTGCGACCCTGCGCGAACGCCCGCGCGCTGGCATTCTCGAGCGGGTATCTCGCGAACCTCGCGATCCTGACGGCACTCGCCGGCCGCACCGATGCGATCTTCGCCGATCGCCTGAATCACGCGTGCCTCACCGACGGTGCATTGCTGTCGCGCGCGGCGTTTGCGCGCTATGGGCACGGCGACGTCGCGGCGCTCGACCGTGCGATGGACGGCGTGGCGGCGCGGCGCCGGTTCATCGTCACCGACGCCGTCTTCAGCATGGACGGGGACATCGCGCCGTTGCCCGCGCTTCTGGAACGCGCGGAACGCCACGATGCGTGGCTGATCGTAGACGACGCGCACGGTTTCGGCGTCCTCGGCAACGGTCGCGGCACGCTCGCGCATTTCGGGCTCGCGTCGGAGCGCATCGTCTACATGGGCACGCTTGGCAAGGCGGCGGGCGTCGCGGGCGCATTCGTCGCCGCGCACCCCTGCGTCATCGAAACGATGCTGCAGACGGCGCGCATGTATGTGTACACGACCGCCGCCCCACCGCTGCTTGCCGCGGCGATCCTCGCAGCGCTGGCGTCGATACGCGACGACTCCGGGCGCCGCGCGCACCTCCACGCGCTGATCGAACGGTTTCGTGCGGGGACGGAAGGGTTGCCGTGGCGGCTCCTGTCGTCGTCGACGCCGATCCAGCCGCTCGTGATCGGCGATGCGCGCGAAGCGGTGCGGATCGCCGATGCGCTCCTTGCACGCGGCATCCTGGTGCCCGCGATCCGGCCGCCGACGGTGCCGGCCGGGACTGCGCGCCTGCGCGTTTCACTTTCCGCCGCGCATTCGCACGTCGACGTCGCGGCGCTGACGTCCGCGCTGCACGCCGTCGCCAGGGGGTCGGCGTGAGCGCCCCGCACGCGATCGTCCGAAGCGATGCGCCCGTGCACGTCGAATCGCTCGGCGAAGGCTCGCCGCTCGTGTTGCTGCACGGCTTCGCGCTGCATGGCGGATTGTTCGCCCCGGTCGTCAACGCGCTCGCACAACGCCATCGCGTACACGTCGTCGACCTGCCCGGCCATGGGCGTTCGGCGACCGTCGCGCCGTACGATCTGCCGACGCTCGCCATGGCGATCGACGACGCGCTCGACGACGTCGATGCGCCGGTCACGCTGCTCGGCTGGTCGCTCGGCGGGCAGGTCGCCCTGCAATGGGCGCATCGGCGGCCGGATCGCGTGCGCCGCTTGATCCTCGTCGCGGCGACGCCGTCGTTCGTCACGCGCGAAGGCTGGCCGGACGCGATGACGGCAGCGACGCTCGAACGTTTCGGCGACGAGTTGCGCACTGCGTACCGGCTGACGCTGCTGCGCTTCCTGACGCTGCAGGTGCAGGGCAGCGACGAGGGCCGGCGTACGCTGTCGCACTTGCGCGCCCACGTGTTCGAGCGCGGGGAACCGACGCGCGACGCGTTATCGGCGGCGCTCGCGCTCGTTCTCCGCGCGGACTTGCGGCCGCTGCTCGCGCAGATCGCGGCGCCCGCGCTGGTGATCGGCGGCGCGCGCGACGCGCTCGTTCCGCTCGCGGCGACGCGGGCATTGGCGGACGCGTTGCCGCATGCGACGCACCGGACGATCGACGGTGCCGCGCATGCACCGTTCCTGTCGCATCCGCGCGCGTTCGTCGACGCCGTGCAGGCGTTCATCGATGACTGAGCCGCGATTTTCGGCGCCCGATCCACACGATGTCGACCCGGCTGCCGTACGACGGGCCTTCGGCCGGGCAGCCGCAACGTACGACGCCGCCGCGGCGCTGCAGCGCGAGGTCGGCAGCCGGATGGCGCAACGACTCGACTACGTCAAGCTTGCGCCGGCGCGGATCCTCGATGCGGGCTGCGGGACCGGCGAAGCGGTGGGCGAACTCGCCGTGCGCTATCCCGGTGCGCGCGTCATCGCGTTCGACATCGCGCTGCCGATGGCCGCGGCCGCGCGAAGCCGTGCGAGGTCCCGGCGCTCGCTCGTCCGCCGCCTGCTCGCGCCGCTGACCCGCGCGCCCATCGGCATGCCACCGGACTTCGTCTGCGCGGACATCGGCGCGCTGCCGTTTGCAGGCGTCGCGTTCGATTTCGTCTGGAGCAACCTCGCGTTGCAATGGGTGAACGACCTGCCGCGCGCGTTTGCCGAGTTTCGTCGCGTGCTCGCCGTCGGCGGTCTGCTGTCGTTCTCGACGTTCGGTCCCGACACGCTGCAGGAGCTGCGCGGGGCGTTCGCGGGCATCGACGGCATGACGCACACGAACCGGTTCATCGACTTGCACGACGTCGGCGACATGCTGGTCGGCGCGGGCTTTGCGGATCCGGTCATGGACATGGAACGGCTGACGCTGACGTTCGATTCGCCGCGCGCGCTCTTCGCCGAGTTGAAGGCGCTTGGCGCGACCAACCGGACGCGCGGTCGGCCGAAGGGGCTGATGGGGCGCACGCGGTTCGATCGCGCCGTGCGTGCATTGGAAACGATGCGTCGGGAAGGTCGCATCCCGGCGACGTTCGAAGTGGTCTACGGTCACGCGTGGAAAGGCGAGCCGCGAACGACGCCCGAAGGGCACGCGATCGTGCGGATGCAGCGCCCGCCACGCGCCTGAGGAGACGATGCGCGGCGTCTTCGTCACGGGAACGGACACCGGCGTGGGGAAGACGCTCGTCGCAACGGCGCTGCTGCGCGCGTTGACGGTGAACGGCGTGCGCGCGGTCGGCATGAAACCCGTGGCCGCGGGCATTGAAGCAGGTGCGACGGCGAATGCCGACGTGCTCGCGCTCGCGGCGGCGGGTGACGTCGATGCACCGCTCGACGAGCGCAATCCCTACGCGTTCTCCGACGCCGTCGCGCCGCATCTCGCCGCGCAGGCGTCGGGCATCGCGATCGACCTCGCGACGATCGAACGCGCTGCGCGGGGGCTCGCGAAGCGCGCCGATGTGCTGGTCGTCGAGGGCGCGGGCGGGGCCTGCGTGCCAATCGACGATCGTCACGACATGCTGGACATCGCGGTCCTGCTCGACCTCCCGGTGCTGCTGATCGTCGGCATGCGCCTCGGATGTCTCAATCATGCGCAGCTGTCCGCATTGGCGATTCGCCGGCGCGGACTCGTGCTCGCCGGCTGGGTCGCCAACCTGCTGCCGCCTCCAATGGCGCTCGCCGACGCGAACGTGCGGACGCTCACGTCGCGACTGGGGATGCCGCCGGTGGCGATCGTCGATGCCGGCGGCGTGCCGATCTTCGGTCGCGATGCGCTCACGACGCTCGGCGGGTAGACACGCAGCGCGTTCATCGATACGACCGTGGTACATTTGAGCCTTCCAAAACGCGCGCGCCGATGCCGGCGCGCGTTTTTTCCGCGCGCGATCCGAACGCGCGCCGGACCAAGCGGCCACACCGGGCGCCGCGCCGTGATCGAGGACTGCATGGGGGGTAAGCGAATGGGATCTGCGTTGCGCCGGTGTGGCTACATTGCCGTCGCGCTCTTGCTGTTCGCGTCGGGCGCCGCGTTCGCCGCGTGGGAGTGGAATTTCCAGCCGCCGGCGAGCCCCATGGCCAAGGAGATCATCAACCTGCACAGCCTGATCTTCTGGATATGCGTGGTGATCTTCGTCGGCGTGTTCGGCACGATGTTCTATTCGCTGTTCAAGCACCGCAAGTCGATCGGCCACGAGGCCGTGCAGTTCCACGAGAACACGACGGTCGAGATCGTCTGGACGATCATTCCGTTCCTGATCCTGCTGTTCATGGCGTACCCGGCGACGAAGACGATTCTCGCCGCGCACGACACGTCGGCACCCGACATGACGATCAAGATCACCGGGTACCAGTGGAAGTGGGGCTACGATTACCTGCAGGACGGGTTCGGCTACTACTCGGCACTCGCGACGCCACTCGCGCAGATCGAGAACCGCGCGCCGAAGAACGAGAACTACTTGCTCGAAGTCGACAATCCGCTGGTGGTTCCCGTCGATGCCAAGGTGCGCCTCCTCATCACGGCGAACGACGTCATTCACGCGTGGTGGGTCCCGGCGATCGGCGTCAAGCAGGATGCGATTCCGGGTTTCGTTCGCGACACGTGGTTTCGCGCCGACAAGGTCGGCACGTATCGCGGCCAGTGCGCCGAGCTCTGTGGCAAGGAGCACGGATTCATGCCGATCGTCATCGAGGTCAAGTCGAAGGAGGATTTCGCGCGCTGGTCCGGCGAACAGAAACAGAAGCTCGCGACCGCCGCCGACGATCCGAACAAGGTCTGGGAGCTGAAGGCGCTGTTGGCACATGGCGAGCAGGTCTTCAACGCGAACTGCGCTGCGTGCCATCAGCCGGGAGGCACCGGCAACGCAGCGCTCGGTGCGCCTCCGCTCGTCGCCGACAAGGTCGTCATGGGCCCGAAGCAGCAACAGATCAACGTCGTGCTGAATGGCCAGAACAACGGCAAGATGCCGCCGTGGAAGCAGCTGTCGGACGTCGACATCGCGTCGGTCGTCAGCTACACGCGCAACGCGTGGGGCAACAAGGCCGGTGAAAACGTCGTTCAGCCTTCCGAAGTCAAAGCCGAGAGGAAATAGAGCATGTCGAGCGTTCCGCACGATCTGGTCGCGGGTGGACCCCCGCACGCGCACGACGAACACGCCCATCATCCAACGGGGCTGATGCGGTGGATCACGACCACGAATCACAAGGACATCGGCACGCTGTACCTCTGGTTCTCGTTCACGATGTTCCTGGTCGGCGGCGTGATGGCGCTCACGATTCGCGCCGAGTTGTTCCAGCCGGGCCTGCAGATCGTCCATCCCGAATTCTTCAATTCGATGACGACGCTGCACGGGCTGATCATGATCTTCGGCGCGTTGATGCCGGGCGCGGTCGGGTTCGCCAACTGGCTGATCCCGATGCAGATCGGCGCGCCCGACATGGCGTTCGCGCGGATGAACAACTGGAGCTTCTGGCTGTTGCCGCCCGCGGCGCTGATGCTGCTCATCTCGCTGTTCGTTCCGGGCGGCGCCGCATCGGGCGGCTGGACGATGTATCC
>DASSEA010000202.1:0-3905 GCA_035696805.1 Casimicrobiaceae bacterium | reverse complement strand
ATCACCGACATCGTGAACTTCGGCGACTGGCGCCGGATGCGCATGTGGCTGCTTGCGATTTCGATCGCGATCGCTGGCACCGCCATACTGCAGGCGGTAGGCCAGATCGACACGGCGAAGACGATCTACACGAGCCCGAGCGTCCCGTGGCTCTCCCACCTGGTCGGGGGTTTCTGTTTCGGCTTCGGCATGACGCTCGCCTCCGGCTGCGGCAGCAAGACGCTGATCCGCGCGGGCGCGGGAAATCTCAAATCGGTGATCGTCATGCTGTTCCTCGCCGCCGCGGCGTACATGACGCTGAAGGGTGCGTTCGCGCCCTTCCGTGCGAACGTGCTGGACACGTTGCGGCTGGACGTCGCCGCGCAAACGTCGGATCTCCCCGCGCTCGCCATGTCGGCGGGTCTCGCGTCCGCCGTGCGCGTGTGGTTGCCGCTCGTCGTCGCTGCTGCCGTCGCATGTTTCGTCTTCGCCAACCGCGATTTTCGTACGACGCCGGAGTTCATCATCGGCGGCCTCGTCATCGGCGCAGTCGTCGTCGGCGGCTGGTATGTGTCGGGGCATCTGGGTCATCTTGCCGAAGATCCGCAGACGCTCGAGGAAAGATTCGTCGCGACCAATTCCGGGCGCATGGAGTCGTACAGCTTCGTCGCCCCCATGGCGTATCTCCTCGAGCTGCTGATGCTATGGACCGATCAGTCCCGCATCGTGACGTTCGGCATCGCGGGCGTGCTCGGGATGCTCGCCGGTTCCGCCGCGATGGCGCTCGCAACGCGGACGTTCCGCTGGGAAGGCTTCGCGTCGATCGAGGACATCGGCAATCACGTCGTCGGTGCGATACTGATGGGGTTCGGGGGCGTTGCCGCGCTCGGCTGCACGATCGGACAGGGCTTGACGGGCGTCTCGACGCTCGCCATTGGTTCAATCCTGACGTTCGCGTCGATCGTCTTCGGCTGCGTGATGGCAGTGAAGTACCAGACGTGGCGCATCGAGCGCGCCGACCCGGTCGCAGACAAAGGCGACGGGCGGAGCGGTCGCCCAGGCGCGGCACACGTAACATAGGCAGCGAGAAGGGGTTCGCGGGGGTGGTCAACGCGCCCTGCTCGGCAACCGTTTCACCGACATGATCATTTTCGAACTCGGCTGTGCGCACGGACATCGCTTCGAGGGCTGGTTCGCCTCGGGCGAGGAATTCGCGCGGCAGCAGGAACGCGCGCTCGTCACCTGTCCCATCTGCGACGACGCACACATCGAGCGGTTGCCGTCCGCGCGGGTCAGCGTCACCAAGGGGGTCGCCCGCGACAACGTACCGGCGGCCGAACCGACCGAGGAACCCGCGCCGGTTGCCGACAACGCACCGACGCTGCCGGCCGAAGCGCTCATCAAGTTGCGCGAGATCGTTCGCAACACCGAAAACGTCGGCCGTCGGTTTCCCGACGAGGCGCGCAAGATCCACTATCAGGAAGTGCCGCCGCGCGCGATCCGCGGCCAGGCGTCGCGCGACGAGGCGAAGGCGCTCACCGACGAAGGCATCGAGTTCACGTCGCTGCCGTCGTTTCTTTCCGGCGACAGCCACTAGTCGCTGGGTCAGCGGTACGCGGTCGCGCATCCGCCGCGCGACCGCCCGCTTCTCCCGATCGGACAGCTTTACCGACTGCGTTGCAGTTCACAACCGGTGGTCGCGGCTACGCGCGCTCGTTGAGCGAGTACGCAACGAGCGCCCCTCCATTGCTATGCCTGCGGATTTCGCGCATTTACCTCGCGCGCGCTGAAGGGCCCGTGGAGAACGCAATCGCGGGGAATGGACCTTGCTAACTCGCAAGGCCCGGTTCGCCGTCTCGGCGAGCCGTTCGCTGACTCGCAATCCCCAGAGGAGTTCATCCGATGTTTGCACACAACAAGCGATTGCAATACACGGTCCGCGTATCGCAGACCGATCCCGTGCTCGCCAATCTGATGCTCGAACAGTTCGGCGGGCCGCAAGGCGAGCTTGCTGCCGCCATGCGCTATTTCACGCAGGCGATCGCCGAGGACGACGCGGGACGCAAGGACATGCTTTACGACATCGCCACCGAAGAGCTCAGTCACCTCGAGGTGATCGGCACGATCGTCTGCATGTTGAACAAGGGTATGAAGGGCGCCGTCGCCGAAGGGCTGACCGATCAGGGCGAGCTCTTTCGCCAGATGAACCAGGGCGGCGACAGCCACGTGACGTCGTTGCTGTACGGCGCGGGCGCGCCGCTCACCAATTCCGGCGGCGTGCCGTGGACCGCCGCCTATGTCGACACGATTGGTGATCCCACCTGTGACCTGCGCTCGAATATCGCAGCCGAAGCACGCGCGAAGATCATCTACGAAAGACTCATCAACCTGACTGACGACGCCGGCGTCGCGGAAGCGCTCGGCTTCCTGATGACACGCGAGATCGCGCATCAGAAGTCGATCGAGAAGGCGCTCTACGCGATCGAGCCGAATTTCCCGACCGGCAAGCTGCCGGGCATGCCGGAATTCGCGAACAAGTATTTCAATCTGTCGGTCGGTGAAGGCGACATGCGCGGCCCGTGGAACCAGGGTCCGCAATGGGAGTTTGTCGACGGACAGCAGGCGATGCAGAACGCGGACAAGGGTGGTGATGGCAGCTTTTCCGTCAAGCTCGACGGCGACGAACAGGCGCTCGGCGATCAGGCGAAGGAAAGATTGATGTCCGATCTCGATGCCGATCCGACGACCGGGGTCGATCTCGGTGCGGGTCCTGGCGCAGGCGCGATCACCGGGCAGTCGGCCAACGGCAACGGCGATCTTCCGGAAAATCCCGCCGGCGCGCGCGAGTCCGGTCGGGGGTCGGGTTCGCGGTCGAGTTCGACGACGCGTCGGCGCTAAGCGATGGTCGCTGTGAAGCCGGCGTTGCCGCACGATCCTGCGCCCGTTCTCCGGCGCAGCTGAACGCCGCTCGAGCGATCGATGTCCCCGCAGCAGCTCGCCGGTACGCTTGCTCCCGAGCAGGCGCGCGGCGGGCTGCGCCGCTTTCTAATCTATCTGGGACCCGCGACGCTCGTCAGCGTCGGGTACATGGATCCTGGCAACTGGGCGACCGACATCGAGGGCGGCGCGCGCTTCGGCCATCACCTGCTGTGGGTGCTGGTCGTCGCCAACGGCGTTGCGCTGCTGATGCAAACACTCGCCGCGCGGCTTGGCATCATTGCGCGGCTCGATCTGGCGCAGGCGTGTCGCGCGTGCTACCCGCGGGCGATCGCGCAGGTGCTGTTCGTGTTGTGCGAAGTGGCGATCATCGCGTGTGACCTGGCGGAGGTGCTGGGCAGCGCAGTCGCCCTCAACCTGCTGTTCGGCATTCCGCTCGTCTGGGGTGCGGCGATCACTGCGTTCGACGTGTTCGTGTTGCTTGCGCTCCAGCGATTCGGCATGCGAAAGCTCGAAGCGTTGATCACCGTGCTCGTGCTGACGGTCGGCGCCTGTCTGGCGATCGAGGTGTGGCTCGCGGAACCCACCTGGAACACGTTTCGCAACGCGCTGTCGCCGCGCCTCGATGCGGCGAGCCTCTACGTTGCGGTCGCGATCCTCGGCGCGACCGTGATGCCGCACAACCTGTATCTCCATTCGTCGCTGGTACAGACGCGCGTTGCGCCGCTATCGGCAGAGACGCGCCGCCGCGCACTGCGCTTCAATTTCATCGATACCGTGATCGCGCTGAACGTCGCGTTTTGCATCAACGCGTCGATCCTCGTGCTCGCGTCCGACGTATTCCACACGGCAGGACTCGAAGTCACCGATCTGCGGGAAGCGCAGCAACTGCTGAGTCCGCTGCTCGGGACGGGGCTCGCGGGATTGCTGTTTGCCGTGGCGCTGCTGTGCGCGGGGCAAAGCTCGACCATCACCGGCACACTCGCCGG
>DASSEA010000201.1:0-11908 GCA_035696805.1 Casimicrobiaceae bacterium | reverse complement strand
CCGAAGAAGCGGACGTTGATGTTCCCGTCATCCTTGCGGCTCCACGGACAGCCCCAGTGCTCGAGGCGGATCATCTCCTCGGCGCAATGCGCGACGAAATAGTCGACGACGTCCTGGTCGCACAACCAGTCCCCGCCCGATACGGTGTCGTCGAAGTGGTTGTCGAGGCTGTCGTCGCCGCGCACGACTGCCGCCGCACCGCCTTCGGCCGCGACCGTGTGCGAGCGCATCGGAACCACTTTGGAGACGAGGCCGACGCGCAGCGCGGCGTCTTCGTCGCAGGCGGCAATTGCAGCGCGCAGGCCGGCGCCGCCGCCACCGACGATCACGACATCGGTGCGGATCACTTCCACGATGGTGAGCGGGCGTGCGGGATCGTGACGCGACTCATGCGGTGAGCGTGACGATTTGATAGAGCCCGCCGAAGGCGGTTTGCTGGGTAAGCGCCACGTCTTTGCGCTCGGGTGGCAGCCATTCGGCAACTTCGTGCCGCCACAGGTCGAGCGCGAAGGGCTCGAGCGTACGCAGCACGACGTTCATCGGCCAGCACAGCGGATTCAGCCGGTGCGGCCGGTGATAGTCGACGATGACGATCCGGCCGCCGGGTCGCACGACACGCAGCGCCTCGGCGAGCGTTGCGCGGCGGACATGCTCGGGCTGCTCGTGGAGCAGGAAGAACAGCAGCGCGCGGTCGTATGTCCCTGACGTCATCGGCAGCGCCGCGCTGTTCGCATGCAGCAACGTGACGGCCGACCGCTGTGGCAGCTTGCGCGCGAGGTTCTCGAGCTGGATCGGCAGTACGTCGACGACATCGAGGCGTGCACGCCGCGGCAGGCGCGCCGCGAGCCGCGACGTCAGATCGCCGTAGACGCACGCCACTTGGAGCGTCCGCCCCGGCAGCGCCCGTCCGAGCGCATCGAGCGCCGCATCGCGCAGCCGGCCGAAGTTGCCCCACAGGATCAGGTTGACGAGCCATTGCCGCTCGAAAACGCGCACCGCGTGCGGATGGACGTACGCCCACCAATACGCGCGCGTCAGGTACGCGGGAACGGCAATCGCCTCACGCGCGAAACAGGGTGCCTGCGGACGCATCGTCATTTTTCCTGCACGGATCATCCCGTCACCGGGCGCGGCCGACGTTGACGAGGATCAAGGGTCCGTCCACGCCGGCGCGAACCCGACGCTTACGCACGGACATGCACGCGTGATGAGGAAGACGACGCCGAAGGGCTCATATCGCAGGAGTCGGAACGACGCCTGGTTGCGCCCGTTGGCGGGAACGAGATGGGATGGGGTGGCTGATGGGACTCGAACCCACGACAACCGGAATCACAATCCGGGACTCTACCAACTGAGCTACAGCCACCACGGAAAAGCGGCGCCGACGATGCGCGCCAGGAGCGATTATACCGCCGCAGGGTCGGACGTCGGTCCGCCGCGCCGGGGGCCCCGCGTACGGTCAGGCTCGATTTCGCAGACAAACTCAAGTTCGAACCTACTCGCTTCGGACCGTCAATGCCGCGCGCCCATCATGTGGTCCGGCAGCCACGTCGCGATCTCGGGGAAGAAGCACAGGATCACGATCGCAAGCACCATGCAGCCGACGTAGGGAAGCGTTCCCCACATCACGCGTGTGACCGGCACGTCGGGCGCGATCGCGTTGACGATGTAGATGTTGAGCCCGACCGGCGGATGGATCAGCCCGATCTCCATGTTGATCGTCAGGATCACGCCGAACCACACGGGGTCGAATCCCGCCGCGCGGATGATCGGATACAGGATCGGGCTCGTCATCAGGATGATCGCCGCCGGCGGGATGAAGAAACCGCACACCAGCAGGAACACGTTGATCAGTCCCATCAGCACCCAGCGATTGACGTGCAGGTCGGCAATCGCCTGGGCGAGCGTCTGCGTCAGGTACAGCGACGTCAGCATGTAACCGAACAGCACGGCTGCGGCGATGATCATCAGGATCATGACCGACTCGCGCGTCGTGTCGCGGAGGATCTGCCACCACTGCCCGGGCCGCCACATCCGGTAGATGACGACGGCGAGCACGAAGCAAAGTGCCGCGCCGACGCCTGCCGCTTCCGACGGTGTCGCGACGCCGCCGTAGAGCACGTACATGACGCCGACGACGATCAGCAGGAACGGCGCGATCTTCGGAATCGACGTGAACTTCTCGCGCCACGAATAGCGGAAATCCGCCGCGTGCGCGTGAAAGCCGCGTTTCCAGATGATGAACAGCGTCCACAGGATGAACAGCCCAGTCAGCAGCAGCCCCGGGAAGACGCCGGCGAGGAACAGGCGGCCGATCGACGTTTCGGTGGCGATCCCGTACAGGATGAACGTGATCGACGGCGGGATCAGGATGCCGAGCGTGCCGCCGGCGCAGATCGATCCCGTCGCGACGTCGTCCGGATAGCCGCGACGACGCATTTCCGGGATGCCCATCTTGCCGATCGCGGCGCAACACGCGGGAGACGATCCGGTCAGCGCGGCGAACAAGGCGCATGCACCCAGGTTCGAGATCACGAGCCCGCCCGGCACGCGGTAGAGCCAGCGGTCGAGCGCCTCGTACAGGTCCTTACCGGCCGGCGACGAGCCGATCGCCGCGCCCATCATCACGAACATCGGGATCGACACCAGTGTGAAATCGTTGAGCCCCGCGTAGAACGTTTCGGCGACGACGTGCAGCGCGTCGAAGCCCTGGAAGATCAGCACGAACACGATCGAAATGGCACCGAGTCCGAAGGCGACCGGCGCGCCCGACACCAGCATTGCGAGCGTCACGACGAGCACGATCATGCCTTGCGTCGTCGGCGTCATGGCGAGTTCACCGGCAATGCGTGGCAGGTCACGACTCCGCCTTGGCGGGAATGTCGAACGGCGGGTCGCGTCCGGTCGCGAGCGCCGCAATGTCCACTGCATATTGCAGCGTCAACAGCCCCAGACCGATCGGCATCGCTGAATACGGAATCCACAGGCGCGCGCGCCACATCGTGTCCGATACCCAGCGCTGATCCCACGACTCCTTCCAGAACAGGAAGGTCAGCACCGTCATTACTGCGCAGAACGCCGCCGACATGAGACTCGCGAAGAGCGCGAGCGCGAAACGCGGACGCGAAGGAAGATGCAGCGGCAACACGTTCACGTTCACGTGACCGCGCGTCATCAGCACGTAAGGACTGCCGATGAACGTCGCCGCCGTGATGCAGTAGGTAATGAGGTCGGTCTGCCAGATCGTGCTGTGGTTCAGCACGTAGCGGACGAAGACCATGTGGCAAACGACGACGACCGCGAGCGCGACCAGACCCGCGGCGATGAACCCGCACACGTAAGACAGCCTGCGCACCGCGCGCCCGAAACGGTCGAGCACGCCCCGGTGCTGCGTAACGTTATTCAATGCGAAGCGGACCGGCGCGTGCTGCGTGAGCCCGGGCGCCGGTCCGGCACGTGGTCGTCGTTACTTGACGGCCAGCGCGGCGTCGATCAGCTTCTTGCCGTCGGGCACTTCCTTCGCGAACTCGGTGTACGAGCTCTGTTGCGCGACCTTCAGCCACTGGTCGTATTCGGCGGGCGTCAACGTGACCACTTCGACGTTGTGCTCCTTGAACGCCTTGACCATCTCGTCGTCCAGCCCCTTCGCTTCCTTCGCGAAATACGCCTGCGCTTTTTTCCCTGCCGCCAGGAGTGCATCCTGCTGCTTCTTGTCGAGGCGGTTGAACGACTTCTTGGACATCAGCACCGGCTCGTACATGAACCACAGCGCGTTGTCGCCGGGCGCAGTGATGCACTTCACCTGCTCGTAGATGCGAAACGACACGAAGCTGCCGGTGCTGGTGTCGGTGGCGTCCGCAACGCCCGTCTGCAGCGCGTTGTAGACCTCGTTCGACGGGACCGACACGATCGACGCGCCAGCCGACTGCCACATTGCCGCGAACGTCGGGCCGGCGGACCGGATCTTGAGACCCTTCATGTCCGCAGGCGTGCGCACGCAGCCCTTCTTCGATGCAACCGCGCCGGCGAGCCATGCATCGGACAGCACGACGACGCCGGCCTGGTCGATCTTCGCGCGAACCTCCTTCATGAACGGCGAATCGTTCATGCGCAGCGCGCGCTCGTGACTGCGCACGAGACCGGGCATCAGCGTGACCCCGAATTCGCGCACCTTGCCGCTCGCATAATCGAGCGGAAACGACGAAATATCGAGCTGGCCGTTGACGAGCGCGTTCCATTGTTCGTTCGGCTTGAACAGCGCGGCGCCGGGATAAACCTGCACGTCGAGGTCGACGCCTGCGGCCTTGGCCTCGCGCGCGATGATCTGCACCATCTCGTCGCGCACGTCGCCCTTGCCGCCGGGAAACTGATGCGATGCGCGCAATACGACGGGCGCTGCGACGAGCGCGCCGCTGAACGCGGCAAGCGTGAATGCTGCGAACAAGCCGGCCGGTGTGATCCGTGTCATGAGCGTTCCTCCAGGAGTTCGATCGCACGCCGGGCGGTATTTGGAATGATCGGCGCTATATCGCCTCTTGCCCGGCCCGGACATTGTAATCGGCGATCGGACGCGAAGGTGACCGGCAAGGGTCGGCGGCGTGCGCGTTGGCACGCCCGACAGGACTCGAACCTGTAACCGCCGGCTTAGAAGGCCGGTGCTCTATCCAATTGAGCTACGGGCGCTTGGGATCCTCCGGAGCCAACGCGAGCAGGACGTCGGAAACTCCGGATTCGGCCCCGGATCATACGCCGCTGGCCCCCGCGGCGGCGCTCACGTAGAGTAGGCGCCGGTCATCGCAGGAGCAGCGCACGGTCGTGGAAGAACGCTCTTCCGTCACGACGTTCCTCTTCACCGACATCGAAGGCAGCACGCGCCTGTGGGAGCAGCAGCCCGAGCGCATGCAGGCCGCGCTCGCGCGCCATGATGCGCTCGCGCGCGACGCCGTCGAAGCTGCCGGCGGACACGTCGTGAAGACGACCGGCGATGGCATCCACGCCGCGTTCAACGATCCGCTCGGCGCCGTGCAGGCAGCGCTCGCGTTCGTGCAGTCACTCCGCGAGCGATCGTCCACTTCCGGCATCGAACTGCGGATCCGCTGCGGCATCCACCTCGGCGTCGTCGAAAACCGCAATCGCGATTTCTTCGGCAGCGCCGTCAATCGCGCAGCGCGGATCATGTCGGCCGCGCATGGCGGCCAGATCCTCGTTTCGCAGGCCACCGCCGATTTCGTGCGCGGCCGGCTTCCCGACGGCGTGACGCTGCGCGACCTTGGCGCCGTGCGCCTGCGCGATCTTGCGCAAGCGGAGCACGTCCACCAGGTCGTTCATCCGGCGCTGCCGCAGACGTTTCCCGCGCTGCGTTCGCTCGAGGCGACCCCCAACAATCTGCCGCAGCAGATGACGTCGTTCATCGGCCGCGATCGCGAGGCGGAGGAGCTGTCGCGGGCGATCGCGCAAGCGCGGCTCGTCACCGTCGTCGGCACCGGCGGGATCGGCAAGACGCGCCTCTCGGTGCAGGTGGCCGCGAATCTCGTCGACGATTTTCCCGACGGCGTGTGGCTGGTCGAACTGGCGGCGTTGTCCGATGCGCGACTGGTTCCGCAGGCGGTCGCGTCCTCGCTCGGCGTCACCGAAAGCGCGAGTCGTTCGCTCGCGGAGGCGCTCGCGGCGTATGTGCGCGATCGACGCCTGCTGATCGTTCTCGACAACTGCGAGCACCTGATCGATGCCTGCGCACGACTCGCCCGCCAGGTGCTGGAGGCCGGTGCAAACACGCGCATCATCGCGACGAGCCGGGAACCGTTGCACGTCGGCGGCGAAACGCTCTACGCACTGCCCGCGCTGGCGCTGCCCGGCGACGCGCAGGCGCCCACCCCGACCACGCTGA
Organism: Casimicrobiaceae bacterium; assembly: GCA_035696805.1. Taxonomy (GTDB): domain Bacteria; phylum Pseudomonadota; class Gammaproteobacteria; order Burkholderiales; family Casimicrobiaceae; genus VBCG01. The sequence goes on along the minus strand of DASSEA010000201.1, from coordinate 6,021 downwards.
TGCAATCCGACGCCGCCCGCCTCTTCATCGATCGCGCGGCGGCCGTCCATCCGTCGTTCGCCCCGACACCCGCGAATGCGGCCGCGATCGCGACGATCTGCCGGCGCGTCGACGGGATACCGCTTGCGCTCGAACTCGCCGCGGCGCGCGTCCGGGCACTCCCCGTCGATACGATCGCAGCGCGCCTCGACGACCGTTTCCGGCTGCTGACCGGCGGCGACCGCACGGGGCTGCCGCGACAACGGACGCTGCGCGCGCTGATCGACTGGAGTTACGAGCTGCTGACGCCGGAAGAGGCAGCGCTGTTCCGCCGCCTCGCAGTGTTCGCCGGCAGCTTCACGCTCGACGCGGCCGAAGCTATCGGCGGGGGGGATCCCGTCGCCGCCGAGGACGTGGTCGAAACGCTGACGCACCTCGTCGAGAAGTCGCTCGTCGATCGCGAAGTCGGCGGCGAACGCTACCGATTGCTGGAAACGGTTCGCCAGTACGCACGCGAGAAGCTCGACGCGGTGGGCGAGACGCGAGCGCGACGCACGAGGCATCTCGAGTTCTACCTGGCATTTGCGCAGCGCGCGCGGCCCGAGATCGTCGGACCGCAGCAGGCGCAATGGCTTGCGCGTCTCGACGCCGAACGCGAGAACCTGCTTGCCGCGCACGCATGGTCGTGCGAAGCCGATCTCGCGAGCGAACAGGGACTGCGGCTCGTCTCGGCATTGCGCCGCTACTGGATCTTCCGCGGCCTGCCGAGGCTTGGCTATCGGATCACGCGCGAAGCGCTCGCGTGCGCGTCAGCCCAGCCGTCGAATGCGCTGCGCTGCGATGCGCTGCTCGATGCCGGACAGCTGGGCTCGTACATGGGCCGCTACGAGGAAGCGTTGCACGAGCTCGAGCAATGCCTCGCCATCGCGCGCGACCTGAACGACAGCGTGCGCGTTTCGGCGGTCCTGCAGCCGCTCGCGCTCGCAAAGCTCGGCCGCGGCGACGTCGCCGCTGCGCGCGGGCACCTGCAGGAGGGACTCGAACTCGCCGAGAAGATCGGAACCCCGCGCGAGATCGCAGGCGCCCTCAACGCGCTCGCGCAGACCGCGCGCGCCGAGGGCGACCTGGCGACCGCCGATCCGCTTTATTCGCGCGTACTCGCGATCGGCCGCAGCACCGGCAACGCCGACATACTCGCCGTCAGCCTGCTCAACCTGGCGATGGTCGCAATCGCCCGCGGGTCGAACGACCACGCACGCGATCTGCTCGTCGAAGTGCTCGGAATCGTCGAGGGCTCGGGCCTCAGGACTGCGGGGCAGGGACTGCTCGAAGTATCGGCGGGGCTCGCGGCGGCACGCGGCGAGTGGAGGCGCGCCGCGCGCTTCTTTGGCGCGACGGAAGCGCAGATCGCCGAAACGGGATTGCATCGTGACCCCGCAGACGATGCATTCCTTGCGCCGTTCATCTCGGCCGCGCGCGAACGTCTCGGCGCCGACGCCTTCGCTGCAGAGGATGCCGCCGGACGTGCGCTCGCCTACGAGGACGCCATCGCCGAGCTGCGGATCTGGCTCAGTAGTTGACGATCCACGGATCGAGCGACTGCACGCCGCGCGGACCGAACGGGCTGTCCTTGATCGTCACGTTGACCGCGTACTTGAACACGCCGAATTCCGGGTGCCGGTCGCGGCACACGAACGCGTCCTTGCCTTCGGGCTTGCACTCGAAGGCTGCGTTGTCGATCGCAATGCCGTTGCCCGCGAACTCCGCCTGCTTCTCGCCCGAGAGTTTCCAGCGAATGTCGACCTGCTGGTTGCGGCTGCCCGTGACGACGACGACGTCGTACTCGACGGACAGGTCGCATTCGAAATAGCGGCCGCAGTCGATCGTGACCGGAATCGTGCACTCCCGCGTGCCGTCGCAATCGAGTTTCTTCGCCACTTTCTGTACGCGGGGGTGCAGGAAGGCGCAGCCGGACAGGAACAGGCATACGATCAGCGCTGAACACCAGGTGCGCTTCGACATTCGTCGTCTCCGTGATGGACGTGGCGCAGCATTGTCGCGGAACCGCGCTCGAATGGAAAGCCGCGCGCCGTGTCGGTCGCGCACACTCCGGCGTGCCCGCTTTTGACTGACACTGCGAGCGGCCTTACATCGGCAATGCGCAGCGATCGCTGGCGCCCTCCTGCGGGTCGGCGGCAAATCAGGACTTTAGTGCGGGCGTGCTCCTTGCATCGCCGTTCGTGTTCACGCAGCGCGGCGCTGCGACACATCAAGGAGCCTTCGATGAGTCTTCGACTGAAAAGCAGGCTGGCATCGGGATTGTTCGTATCCACAATCGGCATGACGGCCGCAGCGTTTGCGCTTGCCGCAGACACTGCACCCGCTGGAGCATCCGCTGCCGGCAACCCGGCGCCCATGGCGGGCGCGAGCACTCCGTCGGCCACGCCGGCAACCCCCGCGGCGACCGGCGGCACACCGACGACAGCGCCGACCGGAGCGGACAAGGCGATGGCGCCGCGTGGCGCCGATCCGGCGCAGACCACGAACACCGCGGCAACGCCTGCGACTTCGCCGGACAGCCCCGCGAAGAAGATCTTCGACCAGCTCGACCTCAATCACGACGGCATGCTGTCGCTCGACGAATTCTCGCGCGCGACCTTCCAGCAGCCGGCGACCAAGTAGCGCCTTGCGCACGCGTCGCCTGCAAATCGCGCTCGTCGTCGTCGCAGTCGGTGCGATGACGGGCGCGCACGCGCAGCCCGGCGGCGCGACCGCAGACCTGCCCAGGGCGTGGACCGCGGCACAGGTCGACGCTGCGTCCTCACCCTTGTCACGCGTCGAAGGGGCGGCGAGCAACACGCATGCGGTCCCCGCGTTCGGCGACGCGAAGAGCTATGCGATTCCGGCGGCCGAGGTGTTCGGATTCGCCTTTCTCCTCAATCAGGTCAATCGTCACACCGACGGCACGGATTTCGACAGCAATACATCGACGATACGTCGCAATCTGCACAGCAGCTGGGTCGTCGACCGCGATCCGTTCGCGGTGAACCAGCTGGGCCATCCGTACCAGGGATCGATGTATCACGCGTTCGCGCGATCGGCGGGACTCGACTACTGGGAATCGCTCGGGTACGCGTTTGCCGGAAGCGCGCTGTGGGAGATTGCCGGCGAGAGCACGTTGCCATCGCGCAACGACCAGATCAACACCGGCATCGGCGGCAGCTTCCTCGGAGAAATTCTGTTCCGGCTCGCGAATCTCACGCTCGAACACGACGATCTGCCACCGCTCTGGCGCGAGACCGCCGCCGGATTCATCTCGCCATCGACCGCGTTCAACCGCATCGCGTTCGGCGACCGATTCAAGGGCCTGTTTCCAAGCCGCAACGCCGTCTACTTCAGCCGCCTGCAGATCGGCTTCAGCGGCTCGGCGCAGAACCAGGCAGGAACGTCGACGACGAAACTGCGCCGAAACGAAGCGCTCGTCGACTACTCGATCGACTACGGATTGCCCGGCAAGCGCGGCTACATGTACGCCCGTCCGTTCGATTACTTCAGCCTTCAGGCCACGGCATCGAGCGCGAATGGCGCGGAGAATCTGCTGGCGCGTGGCCTGCTGATTGGCAGGGCTTACGACGTCGGAAACGACTATCGCGGCGTCTTTGGCCTGTATGGCATCTACGACTACATCGCGCCGCAGACGTTTCGCGTGTCGAGCACCGCGGCCGCGCTCGGCACGACGGCGCAGTGGCGAGCGGGCGAAGACTTTGCCGTGCAGGGCACTGCGCTGATCGGCGCGGGTTATACGGCGGTGGGCACGACACGCAGTACGACCGACAGCGACTATCACTACGGCGTGTCGCCGCAGGGGCTCGCCGCGCTGCGCTTCATTTTCGGCGAGCGTGCCGCGCTCGACCTGACGGCGCGCGAATATTTCGTGAGCGATGTCGGGGCTGCGTCACGCGGCGGTCACGACAACATCGTGCGGCTCGATGCGTCGTTCACCGTGCGCGTCTACAAGCGCCACGGCGTGTCGGTGCGCTACCTGCTCAACCGGCGCGACGCGTCGTACCCGGACGTTGGCGACAGCTCGCAGACGCGCGGAACGATCGGTCTCTTCTACACCTACCTCGGGCACGACCGTTTCGGTCTCGTCGACTGATCCTTCAGTAGCGCGCGTTGCCCGGTGTCCGCGGAAACGGAATGACGTCGCGGACGTTGCCAAGCCCCGTGGCGTAAGCGACGGTGCGCTCGAATCCCAGCCCGAAGCCGGCGTGCGGCACGGTTCCGTAGCGTCGCAGGTCGCGATACCACCCGTAGTGTTCGCGGTCGAGACCCGCGTCGGCCATGCGCGCATCGAGGACGTCGAGCCGCTCCTCGCGCTGGCTGCCTCCGATGATCTCGCCGATCCCGGGCGCGAGCACGTCCATCGCCGCAACCGTCTTTTCGTCGTCGTTGAGACGCATGTAGAAGGCCTTGATCTCGCGCGGGTAGTTCATCACGACCACCGGCCGCTTCGCATAAGTCTCGGACAGGTAGCGCTCGTGCTCGGACTGCAGGTCGGTGCCGAAGCGCACCGGGAACTCGAAGCGCTGCGTGGCTTCACCGAGCACGCGAATCGCCTCCGCGTAATCCATGCGAACGAACTCGGAGTCGACGATGCCCGAGAGCTTCGCGACGACGCCCTTTTCGATGCGCTCGTCGAAGAACGCGAGATCGTCGGCGCGCTCGCGCAGCACCGTTGCGAATACGTGTTTCAGGAGCGTCTCGGCCAGCGTCGCGTTGTCGGACAGATCGGCGAAGGCTATCTCCGGCTCGATCATCCAGAACTCGGCGAGATGGCGGCTCGTGTTCGAGTTTTCGGCGCGAAACGTGGGGCCGAACGTGTAAACCCTCGACATCGCCATGCAATACGATTCGACGTTCAGTTGCCCCGAAACCGTCAGGAACGCCTCGCGTCCAAAGAAATCCTGCGCGAAATCGACGCGGCCCTCCGCTGTGCGCGGCAGGTTCATCAGGTCGAGCGTCGACACGCGGAACAGCTCGCCGGCACCCTCCGCGTCCGACGTCGTGATGATGGGCGTGTTGATCCAGAGGAATCCGTGCGCGTGGAAGAAATCGTGGATCGCGTGCGCGATGGCATCGCGAACGCGCGTCACGGCGCCGATGACGTTGGTGCGGGGACGGAGGTGCGCGACGTCGCGCAGGAACTCGAGCGTATGCGGCTTGGGCTGGATCGGATAAGAATCGGGATCGTCGACCCATCCGACGACGTCCACCGCGCTCGCCTGCACTTCGAACGGCTGACCCTTCGCCGGCGATGGCACGACGTTCCCCGTGACGGCAACCGCGCAACCGGCGGTGAGGCGCTGCACTTCGGTCGCGTAATTGGCAAGCGTACTCGGCACGACCGCCTGCACCGGCTGGAAGCACGACCCATCCGAAACGTGCAGGAACGACACGCCCGCCTTCGAGTCGCGACGCGTGCGCACCCAGCCCTCGAGCACGATCGGCGTGTCGGTCGGCGCGCGCCCGGCGAGGATGTCGACGCAACGATATCGGTCCATCGCGGCGATCGTATCAGGGCCCGAAACCGAGCAGCCGGCGCGGCGTTTCCCACTGGATGTGCCGCCGATCTTCGCTGCGCGGCACCAGGCGCTCGAAGAGCACGAGCAGCGGACCGATGTCGATGCGCGTCTCTGCGCGCAGGAACGGCCAGTCGGACGCCCACAGGCAGCGTCGCGGCGTGAACGCCTCGAGAAGCGCGTCGACAAAAGGTCGCGCGACGTCGTACGGATACGGCTCGCCCGCCCATTTGAGGTAACCGGAAAGCTTGACGTAGACGCGGTCCGTGCCGGCGAGGCGCAGCAGCTCCCGGAAGCCGGCCTGGCCCACTCCGGCCGCCGGCGACGGTCGTCCGCAATGATCGACCAGAACACGGACGCCGGAACGCTCGAGCATCGGGGCGAGCGCGACGAGTTGATCGCGCTCGACCTGCAACGATACGCACATGTCGAGCGCCGCGAGACGCGCGAGCAGCTCGGT
>DASSEA010000200.1:0-2990 GCA_035696805.1 Casimicrobiaceae bacterium | reverse complement strand
AGAATTGCCGCCTGCACGCGCGGCACGCGTCGCCGCGAAGATCACCGGGGTGCCTCGCGAGCAGCTCTATGAACGGGCGCTGGAGCTCACCGGCCAACACCCGGTGTCCGGCCAACACCCGGTGTCGGAGGTATGACTATTCGATGAGAGGTGGCGGTCGCCCGCGCGACAGCGTCGAGAATCGTTACACCTCCGACCCCGGACGGGTTACACCCCCAAATGTCGCGCCAGCGCGTCGGTGCGCTGCGCGAGCGACGCCGACCATCCTTCCAGCACCAGCATGCCTTTTTCCATGACGACCGCGCGATCCGTGTGCGCGAGCACGAGCCGGTAATTGCGGTCGACGAGCAGCGACGCAATGCCGCTGCTCCGTATTTCGCCGATGATGCGCCAGATCTCCCTCACGATCTGCGGGGCGAGCCCTTCGGTCGCCTCGTCGAGGATCAGCACGTCGGGATTGCTCATCAGCGCGCGCCCGATCGCGAGCATCTGCTGCTCGCCGCCCGAGAGCTGCTGGCCGCCTAGCGCGAGCCGCTCCTTCAGGCGTGGAAACGTATCGAGCACGCGTTCGTAGGTCCAGCTCGCGCGCGAATCGCGGGGCGCACGTTCGGCAAGCAGCAGGTTCTCGCGCACGCTGAGGTTGGGGAAGATGCCGCGGCCCTCGGGAACGTAGGCGACCCCCATGCGCGCGATCCGGTGCGGCGGCTCGCGTGTGGTCTCGCGCCCGTGAACGAAGACCTTCCCCCCGCTGGCACGCGTGAGCCCGAGAATCGTGCGGATCAGCGTCGTCTTGCCCATGCCGTTGCGGCCGAGGAGACCGATCGACTCGCCCGTGCCGATCGCGAGCGATACGCCCCGCAGCACGTGGCTCTCTCCGTAGTGCGCATGCAGTTCGCGCGTTTCCAGCAGCGCGCTCATCGCGGCGTCGTGCCGTTCCTCGGCTGGACGGGTGCGCGGACCGGGCGATGTCTGCAGCATGAGATTGATCGCGCGCGTCTACGACGGGGCCGCTTCGGTGGGCCGCTCGATTTCGCCGAGATACGCGGTCTGCACGTCGGCGTTGTTGCGGATTTCGTCCGGTGCGCCGGACGCGATCACTGCGCCGTTGACCATGACGGTGATGCGATCGGCGATCCGAAACACCGCGTCCATGTCGTGCTCGACGAGCAGAATCGCGTGCCCTGGCTTCAACGCGGCAAGCAACGCGAGCATCCGTTCCGTTTCCTCCGCGCCCATGCCCGCAAGCGGCTCGTCGAGCAGCAGCACCTGCGGCGCCGTGGCGAGGCACATCGCGATCTCGAGCTGGCGTTTCTGGCCATGCGAAAGCGTGCCCGCGATGCGATGCGCCTGGCCGGTAAGACCGGCGTGCTCGATCGCCTGATGCGCGAGCTGCGTGCTTTTCGTGCACGCCGTCGCAGGATTCCACCAGTCGAGCGCCTGCTGGTAGTGCGCCTGCGCGGACAGCCTGCAATTCTCGAACACCGTCGAGCGCGGAAAGATCGTCGTCCGCTGGTAGCTGCGACCGATGCCGGCGCGCGCACGCCTTGGCTGCGGCCAGCGCGTCACGTCGCGACCCTGCAGTTCCACGCGGCCGGACGATGCCGTGATCTCGCCGGCGAGCACGTTCACGAGCGTCGACTTGCCGGCGCCGTTGGTGCCGATGACCGAATGCACTTCTCCACGTTCGAGCGTCAGCGAGACGCGATCGACGGCGGTCAAGCCGCCGAAGCGCCGCGACACGTTCGTCGCCGTGAGCAGCACGTCATCCGGCATGGGGAACGGGCCCGCGGGTGCGTCGCAGTAGCGAGGGAAGACCGATGATCCCGTTCGGCATCAGCGCGACGCAGGCGATGATCGTCAGGCCGAGCGGCAACTGCCAATGCTTCGCGAAACCACCGAACAGCGCTTCCGACTGGAACAATTCCTTGAGCACGACGAACAGGAACGCGCCGACGACCGCGCCGCGCAGCGAACCGATGCCGCCGAGAATCAGCATCAGCAGCACGGTTCCCGATTGGTGCCAGGCGAGAATTTCGGGATTCACGTAGCCGTCCTTGACGGCGTACAGGAAGCCGGCGACGCCGGCGAGCGCGCCCGCAAGCACGAACGCCGCGAGCTTGTAGGGGTAGGTCGAGAAGCCCGCGGCGCGCATCCTCTGCTCGTTTGCCTTGATGCCGGACAGTGCGTGGCCGAAGCGCGACCGCCCGATCGCCGCGAGCAAGGCATAGACCAGCACCAGTAACGCGAGTGTCGCGAAATAGAACGTCAGCGGCCTGTCGAAATCGACCAGTGTGTACGGCCCGACGGCGAGCACCGGCTTAACGTACAGGTAGCGACCGTCGCTGCCGCCCGCGAACTTCATGTCGTGGAACACGAAGTACGCCATCTGCGCGAACGCGAGCGTCACCATGATGAAGTAGATCCCGCGGGTGCGAAGCGAAAGCGCGCCGATGGCAAGCGCGGCAAGCGCCGTGACGACGAGCACGACGGGCAGCAGCCACAGGACCGAGGGCGCTTCGGACTGCGGCGACAACAGCGTTGTCACGTAAGCGGCGATACCGAAGAACGCCGCATGCCCGAACGACACGAGCCCCGTCCGACCGACGAGCAATTCGAGCGACAGCGCGAAGATGGCGAAGATCATCGTCGTCAGCATGAGGTCGACGTAGAACTTGCCGCCGACGAACGGGAACGCGGCCAGCAGCGCGCAAGCAACGACCAGCGGAACGAAGCGCGAGGCAAAGGAATCCACTATCGTCATCCCGCGCGGAACAGGCCTTCGGGGCGCCACAGCAGGATCGCCGCCATCAGCACGTAGACGAGGATGCCGGCCGTTTGCGGGATCAATACCTTGCCGAACGTGTCGACGAGCCCGACCAGCAGCGACGCGAACAAAGCGCCCCGCACCGAGCCGATGCCGCCGATCACGACGACGACGAACGAGATGATCAACACCTGGTTGCCCATGCCGGGGTACACTGACGACACGG
>DASSEA010000199.1:0-2014 GCA_035696805.1 Casimicrobiaceae bacterium | reverse complement strand
GGTGAGCAAGGCCAAGTTCGCGCTCATGAAGCGGTTCTTCGAGACGATCGCGTCGCGCGTGAAGCACGTCTACGTGATCGCCAACCGCGATGCCGAGGCCTGGCTCAAGGCGGTGATGTCGCCGCTCGAGACGCAGGTGCGCGAGCATCACATCCAGCTCCGGCGGCGTCTCGACAGCGTGCGTCGCATCCATCGCGCGAGCGACGAGCTCGAGAGCAGGATCATGGAGCTCGAGCAGGCGCGCGAGGCGCTCGAGTCTCAACGGCAAGGAATGAAACAGCAGCTCGGAACGCTCGACATGATCATCGAGGCACCCGACGTGCTGCCCCTGGCGGCGAACGGGTGATTGGTCGATTGGGGTCTGGAGGAACGAGTCGGCGATAACGTGCTCGGCTCGATCGAACGGATCGCGCGACTTATTGCTCCGACCCCGATGCGCGACTTATTGTTCTGACCCCAGCGACACCGACTTCCGCCGCATCAGTCCCTCGTACTTCTGCATCAGCGCGTCCTTCGTCTCGACGAAATCGGGATGCACGGGAATACAGTCGACGGGGCAGACCTCGCGGCACTGCGGCACGTCGAAATGCCCGACGCACTCGGTGCATTTCGCCGGATCGATCTGGTAGATCTCCGCGCCCTGCGAAATCGCCTCGTTCGGGCACTCGGGCTCGCAGACGTCGCAGTTGATGCACTCGTCGGTGATGATCAATGCCATGTGATCGGGGGAGCTTGCGGGTTACCGCAATCGTGCGGAATTCAAAGTCCGGCCTTCTGCCGCAGCCGATCGGCGACATGGGGTTGGACGAATTTGGAAACGTCGCCGCCGAAACGCGAGATTTCGCGAACGATCGTCGCCGAGATGAACATGTATTTTTCGCCCGGCGTCAGGAACAGCGTTTCGACGTCCGGGTAGAGGTTGCGGTTCATTCCGGCCATCTGGAATTCGTATTCGAAGTCCGACACGGCGCGCAACCCGCGCAGGATCGCCTGCGCGCCCTGCGACTGCACGAATTCCATCAGCAGCGACGAAAAGCCTAGCACTTCGACGTTGCGAAATTCCCGCAGCGCTTCACGCGCCATGTCGATGCGCTCGGTCACCGAAAAGTACGGCCGCTTCGACTCGCTGTCGGCGATTGCCACGACGACCGAATCGAACAGCCGCGATGCGCGCCGCACGAGATCCTCGTGGCCGCGCGTGAACGGATCGAACGTGCCGGGATAGACGACCTTCATGGCGTGCGACTCGTCGCGTTTTTCGCGAGCAGATGATAATGCACGGTCGAAGCCGTCGCGCGACGCACGACGTCGAAGCCGGGCGGCGAGAGGTCCCTGCCGGCTTCCGCATAGACGAGCCCGTCGTCCGCGAGACAGGGTCCCACGGCGGCAAGCAACGCGTCCCACGGATCGTCGGCGAACGGCGGATCGAGAAACACGACGTCGAACTTGCGTCGTTCGCGTGCGACGAAGCGCAACGCCTCGTCGACGTGCGTCTCGAGCGGCAGGTCGCCGATGCGACGCGCAAACGAAACGAGCTCGCGTACGAGGGTCGCGTTGCGATCGACGGCCACGGCGAGCGAGGCGCCCCGCGACAGCGCTTCGAGCGTCAGCGCCCCGGTGCCGGCGAACAGGTCGAGCGTCGACCTCCCCGACAGGTCCTGACCGAGCCAGTTGAAGAGCGTTTCGCGAACGCGATCGGGCGTGGGACGAAGACCCGGCGCGTCGGGGACCGGAATCCGCCGGCCGCGATGCTGGCCGCCGATGATGCGCACCCGATGGGGTTTGGGCACGTGCGGGCGTGAAGAACGCGTCGAAAGGATAGAATTCGAGTTTACCCGCGCGCCGGCGACGTCCCGCCGGCGCTTCCAGGCCGTTCCGAAGTGTTCGATCTTTTCAAGCGCAAGCCTGCGAAACCGGCCGAGCCGCCGACGGTCGTCGTCGAGAACGTCCGCTCGCAGCCCGTTGCCGATGGGGTTGCAGGTAACCCCGCGCCACCCGCAACTGCGACCCAGGG
>DASSEA010000198.1:0-5993 GCA_035696805.1 Casimicrobiaceae bacterium | reverse complement strand
ACGACGATCTCGCAGAGGTCGAGCGAATAGCCGGTCGGCTTGCCGGACGCGTCGAGAAAGGCGAACGGCGGCGAGTTCGTCCGATGCCCGAGGACGACGCTGCCGCGCTCGTTGATCTTCGCGAGCGTACCCGTGTACCGGACGACGAGCTGCGTTTGCGCTGCGGCGTGGAATCCCGCGAGCAGCAGCACGACGGCGACGAGCGAGGCGGCGCTCGTCCGGCGCGCGATGCCGCGATGCGGCCGCTCGCACACCGTCGCTCCGTTCCCCGGCCGAATCTCGCTTTCGGGCTTCATCGCGAATGGAGTCGGGACGCTCGATCGAAAACTCGTCGCGGACCGCCGCTACGGGAGCCGCGTGCGCCGTGATTGCCGGTCGCGGCAACGATGCGAACGCGCGGGATCATCTTATGCCCGCATGGCGAGGTTCCGTCAAGCACCCCCGACGCGGGTGTCCGTGCCGGCTATTCGCGCGATTCGAGGATCGGGCGCGGTTTGGTGAGCACTTCCGGTTGCAGGATCTCGGCGAGCCGCTCCCTCGACAACAGCTTCTTCTCGAGCACGAGCTCGGCGACGCTGCGGTTGGTCGCGAGCGCCTCCTGCGCGACCTGCGTCGCGTTCGCGTAGCCGATGTACGGATTGAGCGCGGTGACGATGCCGATCGACTGGTCGACGAGCGCACGCAGCCGCTCGCGGTTCGCCGTGATGCCCTTCACGCAGCGCTCGGCGAGCGTCAGGCAGCCGTTGCGCAAGTGCGTGACGCTCTTGAACAGGCTGTGCGCGATGATCGGCTCGAACGCATTCAACTGCAGCTGGCCCGCTTCGGCCGCGAAGCTGACGGTGACGTCGTTGCCGATCACCTCGAACGCGATCTGGTTCACGACTTCGGGAATCACCGGGTTCACCTTGCCCGGCATGATGCTCGACCCCGCCTGCATCGCCGGCAGGTTGATCTCGTTCAACCCGGCGCGCGGACCGCTCGACAGAAGGCGCAGGTCGTTGCACGTCTTGGAGAGCTTGACGGCGACGCGCTTCAGCACGCCGGAGACCTGCACGAACGCGCCGCAATCCTGCGTCGCCTCGATCAGGTTGGGCGACGTGACGACCGGGATGCCGGTGATCTCGGACAGGCGGCGGCACACGAGGCCCGCGTAGTCGGGGTGCGCGTTGATGCCGGTGCCGATCGCCGTTGCGCCGAGGTTGATTTCGCGGATCAGCATCGCGGCTTCCTTGAGGCGCTCCTCGTCCTCGCCGAGCATCACGGCGTACGTCGAGAACTCCTGGCCGAGCGTCATCGGCACCGCGTCCTGCAACTGCGTGCGCCCCATCTTCAGCACGTCGCGGAACTCGTCCGCCTTCGCTTCGAACGCGCGGCGCAACACGGCCATCGCGTCGACCAGCCGGAAGATGCCGATGTAACCGGCGAGCTTCAACGCCGTCGGATAGACGTCGTTCGTGCTCTGGCTCATGTTGACGTCTTCGTTCGGATGCAGGAAACGATAGTCGCCGCGGACGTGGCCGAGATGCTCGAGGCCGCGGTTGGCGATGACCTCGTTGGCGTTCATGTTGGTCGACGTGCCCGCACCGCCCTGGATGACGTCGACGACGAACTGATCGTGCAGGCGGCCTGCGCGGATTTCCTCGCAGGCCTTGACGATCGCGTCGCATTTGGTTGCGTCGAGCATCCCGAGCTCGCGGTTGGCGAGCGCTGCGGCCTGCTTGATGCACGCGAGCGCGCGAATCAGGTCCGGATAGATCGAGATCGGATTGCCGGAGATCGGGAAATTCTCGACGGCGCGCAGCGTATGCACGCCGTAGTAGGCGGCCGCCGGAACCGCGCGATCGCCGAGCAGATCGTGTTCGTTGCGGGTCTCGGGCGCGTTCATGGTGTGCGGCGCAGGCGTGAGCCCGGCTCCTCGTGGCGGCGCGTCGCCGGAAACCCGAATCTACCCGAATCGCGCACAATGCGGTTTTCGAACTGGAAACGGGAGGAAGCGATGATCGCGCATCGTGTGCTCGAAGCGGCGCGGAACTGGTCCCGGTTTGGCATCGCACCGGACGCCGCGTCGAGTGCCTTTCGACTGACGAGTCCCGATGTGCAGGCCGGGGGCACGATCGGGCGCGAGCACGTGTTCGACAGTTTCGGCTGCACCGGGCAGAACGTGTCGCCGGCATTCGAATGGACCGGTGCGCCGCGCGGCGCAAGAAGCTTTGCGCTGCTCGTGCACGATCCGGATGCGCCAACCGGCGGCGCGGGCTGGTGGCACTGGCTCGTCTACGACATTCCGGCGACGACGAACCACTTGGCGAAGGGCGCCGGCAAGGTGGGCGGCCAGGCGCTTCCCGCCGGTGCAAAACACGCCACCACCGACTATGGAAGCGCCGGTTACGGCGGCCCGTGCCCGCCGCCCGGCGACAAGCCGCACCGCTACGTCTTCACCGTGTATGCGCTCGGCGTCGAGAAGCTCGACGTGCCGCAAGGTGCGACCGCGTCGCTGGTGGGATTCATGGTGAACGCGAATGCGCTCGCCAAGGCTTCGATCACGGCGACGTACGGGCGCAACGCGTAAAAAGCGTCAGCTCGGCTTCGGGTCGTTTCGACGAGGCCGCAGAACTCGCGCGCCTGCGGCTGGTCTTTCGTAGGCAGCTCGACGTCACGCGGCGACGAGCCGCAGGCACGTGATCTCGGACGGCGCGCCGAAGCGCTTGGGCGGGCCCCAGTACCCGGTGCCGCGGCTCGTGTAGACCCAGAGCCGATCGAGCCGATCGAGACCCGCGGTGAACGGCTGCTGCAAACGCACGAACCAGTTCCACGGCAGGAATTGCCCGCCATGCGTATGGCCGGAAAGCTGCAGGTGAAATCCCGCCTCCGCGGCAGCGATCGCCGAGCGCGGCTGATGCGCGAGCAGCACTTTCGCAGCTGCAGCCGGCGGCGCACCCTCGATCGCAGCAGCAGGATCGCTGCGGTGCGAGGGATCGAAATGATGCGCGCCATAGTCGGTGACGCCGGCCACGACGAGTTCTGCGCCGTCGTGCTCGACCACGACGTGCTCGTTCATCAGGACCTTCAGTCCGAGCCGCCGCAGCTCGTGCAGCCACGCCTGGGCGCCCGAGTAGTACTCGTGATTTCCGGTGACGAAGAACGTGCCATGGCGGGAGGCGAGCCGCGTCAGCGGTTCGATCTGCGAGGCGAGTTGCCGCACGCTGCCGTCGACGAGATCGCCGGTGATCGCGACCATGTCCGCACCGAGCTCGTTCACCGCGACGACGATCGCCTCCACGTGATCGCGGCCGATCGTCGGGCCGACATGAAGATCGGTGATCTGCGCGATCGTGAAACCGTGCAGGGCCTGCGGCAGCGTGTCGATCGGAACATCGACGCGGCGCACCGCCGCGACGCGCCGTGCGTTCAGGTAGCCCACCGCCGTGACGAGCGCCGTGATCACCGGAACGACGAGTGCGCTGGCGTGCACGATCGCCGCCATCGGCAGGGCGACATGCGTAAGCGCCGCCACGGTCAAGGCGATGGCGAGCCCGACGTCCCGCAGGAACGTCAGCACGAACAGCGTCGAGAACGCGCCCATCGCGACCAGGCCGGCCCACGCGACGCGCGCGCCGTGACGGCTCGCCGCTGCGCGACGCGCACGGAATCCGCGCGGGATCAGGAAAGCCGAACCCGCGAGCAGCACGGAGCCCGCCACGATCGCCGCGCTGCCTCCGCCCAGGTCGGGCAGGAGCCGTACGCCGATATAGGCGTGAAGCACGACGAGTACAACGAGCATGGGCGACATGCAATGATGGGGGACGGGAGGCTGCGCCGCGCGCGGCGCCATCGCGGCGAAGGTGCGGAGCGCTTGCCGGATGATCGGAGATGGGGGCGCCGCCCCGGGACGACAACCTCTGTGCACGAAATCCAGCGCCGCATGACGCTATCCGCCACCCAGACAGAACGACGAACGAGGTCCGACGATGAATGACGCTACACGCCGCACGCGGCTTCTGCATCGACGCCGTGCGCTTCGTGCGCTGGGCGGAGCCGGAGCATTAATTGCCGGTGGCCGCGCGATGGCGCAAACGACGCCCGCGGCTACGTCCGGCGTCCCTGCCTGCGTATTGACGCCTGCGCAGACCGAGGGGCCGTATTTCGTCGACGAGCGTCTCGAGCGCTCGGACATCCGCGCCGATCCGGCGAACGGCACGGTCAAGCCAGGTGCGCTGCTGACGCTCGAGATGGCAATCTTCGCCGTCGATGGCGCGCGCTGCGTGCCTGCGGCGTACGCGATCGTCGACGTCTGGCATTGCGATGCGACGGGCGTGTATTCCGACGCGAACGACATGAGCTTCAGCACGCGCGGATCGAAGTTCCTGCGCGGCTTTCAGGTCGCCGACGCCAACGGCCGCGTTCGCTTCACGACGATCTATCCCGGCGCGTATCCGGGCCGCGCCGTGCACATTCACTTCAAAGTGCGCACGAAGCCGCGCGGCGAATTCACGTCGCAGCTGTATTTCGACGACGCGCTGACCGATCGCGTCCATGCCAATGCGCCGTATGCGGGCGCCGCCGACGGCGCACGAACGCGCAATGCGCGCGACGGGCTTTACCGGCGCGGCGGCCGTGAGCTGCAGCTCGACGTCGTCGGCGACGGCTCCGGTTACCGTGCGCGCTACGACGTCGGAATCCGCGTCTGAGGACTTCGGGGTCAGAGCAATAAGTCGACTTGTTGCTCCGACCCCAATGCCACGGCGCGTCGTTTACACCGTAGGACATTCGACGCGACCGATCGATGCGTTCGTCGCATTGATCGCCGCGCACGGCGTCGACTGTCTTGCCGACGTGCGCACCGTACCGCGCTCGCGGCACAACCCGCAATTTGCCGCCGACGCGCTCGGCCGCGCACTCGCGGCCGCTGCGATCGAATACCGTCCGTTTCAAGGGCTCGGCGGCTTTCGGCGGGCCGCACCGGATTCGCCGAACGCCGGCTGGCGCAACGCATCGTTTCGCGGCTACGCGGATTACATGCAGACACCCGGGTTCCGCGCCGAACTCGACCGACTGATCGCACTGGCGGAGGCGCGCACGGTCGCGATCATGTGCGCCGAAGCGGTGCCCTGGCGCTGCCATCGATCGCTGATCGCCGATGCACTGACCGTGCGTGACCTCGTCGCCGAAGAAATCGTCAGCGAGACCCGAACGGAGCCGCATCGGCTCACGCCTTTCGCGCGCGTGGAAGGGACGACGCTCACGTATCCGCCCACGTCGGCTGCGGGTTGACGCGCATCAAGGCGCCGCCCGCCTGCGCCGCTATGCTCCGTCGTCGACTTTCCGCGAAGCCGCACCGGCTTCGCGACCTTTTCGAGGCCCGCCTGCACGCTCCGGCAACGCGCGCGTCACCGCTCGCCCCGCTGATCATTCGTGGCCGCAAGCTGCTGCCGATCGTGCAGGGCGGCATGGGCGTCGGCGTATCCGCGCACCGGCTCGCGGGAACGGTCGCCCGCCACGGCGCCGTCGGTACGATCTCGTCGGTCGATCTCCGCCGGCATCATCCCGACCTGATGCGCGAAACGCAGCACTGTCGCGACGGGGCCGCGATCGACCGCGCGAACCTGGTCGCGCTCGACCGCGAAATCACCCGTGCGCGCACGCTGGCCGAAGGCCGCGGCATGCTCGCCGTCAACGTGATGCGCGCGGTGACCGGCTACGCCGATTACGTCCGGCAGTCATGCGCGAGCGGCGCCGACGCGATCGTCGTCGGCGCCGGTCTCCCCCTCGACCTGCCTGATCTCACCGCCGAGCATCCGGATGTGGCGCTGATCCCGATCCTGTCGGACGCGCGCGGCGTGCAGATCGTCCTGCGTAAATGGGAACGCAAGGCGCGGCTCCCCGACGCAATCATCCTCGAGCACCCGCGCTACGCCGGCGGCCATCTCGGTGCCGCGGGTCTCGACGATGTCGACGATCCGCGCTTCGACTTCGAACGCTCGATCCCGGCGACG